>JAEDGE010000015.1 GCA_016297675.1 Oscillospiraceae bacterium | reverse complement strand
AATCCATTCAGACGGATGCAGAAGGTGTTCCGTTGTAAATGCTCCAACAAATAATACAGCTGCAATGAGAATCCGAATCAGCATTCGTTTTTGTTTGCGTGTCATTCCGTCTGCCTCCTGAAATAGTAATATATAGATTATTCTATGATAGTAACGTCTCGATTTACTTTCTTTGCCTTTTTCTTGACTTCTTTCCAAACAGCGTCAAAGTTTTCATCTGCGATTTCGATGGTCAGCTTTTGGGTCATAAAGCTAACGGTTGCGGAGAGAACGCCCTCTACCTGCTGAACAGTACGCTCCAGTTTAGCGGCACAGTTCGCACAATCCAGATCCTGCAATTTGAATGTTTTTTTCATGATCAAACAACCCTTTCTCTTTTTATTTTTGAACACATGAGCAATTGTTCATGTTTATGAGTACAGTATAGCATATACAGTGGCATTTGTCAAGGGGTTTTTGCAATTTTTATCTGATTTTTTCAGAAACAATCCAAAGAAGGTTTTTTATGTTTTGCGATAGAGAAAAGCATAAAAAAACCGCACAGCCTGTCCGAGGACAGATGTGCGGTTTTCGCATTTATGAAATTTGAATTTTATCATCAAACGCCATACTTTGTGGTAGAAACCTTTACGCCAACGCCCATTGTAGAAGTAACGGTGCAGGACTTCAGGTAGGTACCCTTTGCAGCAGACGGCTTTGCCTTTACGATGGCATCCATCAGAACCTCAAAGTTCTGAACCAGCTTCTCTGTACCGAAAGAAGCCTTGCCGATCGGGCAGTGAATGATGTTGGTCTTGTCGAGACGGTACTCAATCTTACCAGCTTTTGCTTCGGTGATTGCCTTTGCAACGTCTGGTGTAACGGTACCAGCCTTCGGGTTCGGCATCAAGCCACGTGGGCCGAGGATTTTACCCAGACGACCAACCAGACCCATCATGTCCGGAGAAGCGATGACAACATCGAAATCCATCCAGTTTTCCTTGGTGATCTTTTCTACGAGATCCTGACCACCGACATAATCTGCACCAGCAGCCTTTGCAGCTTCGTACTTGTCTTCCTTGCAGAATACGCAAACACGAACGGTTTTACCAGTGCCGTTCGGCAGAACAACTGCACCACGAACCTGCTGGTCAGCGTGTCTGGAGTCTACACCCAGACGGATGTGAGCTTCTACGGTTTCATCAAATTTTGCTTTTGCATTCTGGCAAACCAGTCCGAGTGCTTCTTCGGAAGCGTACTGCTTGCTGGTATCTACAGCCTTGCGGCTGTCAACATACTTTTTTCCGTGTTTCATTGATATGATTCCTCCTGATTCAGTGGTAATACCGGTGTGCTGTCTCGCACAGCCGATTAGCGGAATGCTCCTCCCACCATTTGAGAAGACAGAGCCGTGCAGAGTTGTTCTGCACCGACATGCCGCATTTTCATTCTCTTTTAGTCAACAACCACAATTCCCATGGAACGTGCGGTACCAGCAATCATGCTCATAGCGGCTTCCAAAGAACCGGCATTGAGATCCGGCATCTTGTGTTCCGCAATCTGCTTAATCTGTTCTTTTGTAATGTTTGCAACCTTTGTCTTGTTCGGAACGCCGGAAGCAGTTTCCAGACCGCAGGCCTTCTTCAGCAGAACAGCAGCCGGCGGGGTCTTGGTGATAAATGTAAAGGAACGATCGGCATAAACCGTAATAACAACCGGAATAATCATACCAATGTCATTCTTGGTTCTTTCGTTAAATTCCTTTGTGAATGCCATAATATTGACACCGTGCTGACCCAGTGCAGGACCAACCGGCGGAGCAGGGGTTGCTTTCCCTGCCGGAATCTGAAGCTTAATATAACCTGTAACTTTCTGTGCCATGTTGCACACCTCCATAATGTGGTAAACGGCGGGCTTTTTTGCAGTAGCCCTCCCACGGGAATCCCGATGGATTCCGCTTGCTTATGCGTTTTTAAGTGTCCATGCGAACGATTTGATTGAGTGCCACAGTTGCGGGGGTTTCTCGTCCGAACATCGAAACCATGACATCAACAGTACCGTCCTCCATGTTAATATTTTGTACAACGCCAACAAAGCCATCCATTGCAGTGCCGCTGATCATAATGGTATCGCCAACTGCGTAGTTCACTTCTGTTGTCGTTCCTGTTTCTACTCCGAGTGCAGCGACTTCTGCCTCAGAAAGAGGAGTCGGTTCGGAAGCCGGACCAACAAATCCGGTTACGCCGCGAATATTTTTCACAACATGCCAGGTGTCGTCCGTGTAGATCATCTTGAGAAGGACATAACTCGGAAATGTCTTCCGTTCTACTTCTCTGGTTTTGCCGTCGGTAATTTCCGTTACCTTTTCTGTGGGAACCCGCACTTCCAAAATCATGTCATGCAGTTTCCGGTTTTCCACAACCTTTTCAATATCCTGTGCGACCTTGTTTTCGTAGCCGGAATAAGTGTGGATGACATACCATTTTGCAGCTTCTGACATAAAAACGGCCTCCCTGTGTCCTTACTTGGAAAGTCCCATCAGAAATTCCATCAGTTTCAGGAAGCCGAGATCCAACAGACCAATGACAACGCTGCCAACGATGACAACGCACAATACAACGAGTGTATTGTTAAAAACTGTCCGCTTTGTCGGCCATACAACTTTTTTGAATTCCTTTTTCAGATCCTTGAACCAAGCGGCAATTCTCTTGAAAATTGACTTTTTCTCTTTTTCTTTTTTGGATTTCCCGGAGTCTGCGGCTTTTGCCTTTTTTTCCTTCTTGGCAGCTTTTTCTTCCTTTTCTTCAGAAGCAGCTGTCTTTTTTTCTTTGTCGGACATTTCAGAACCTCCAGTCATCACTTTGTTTCTCTGTGCAAAGTATGCTTCCGGCAGAACTTGCAGTGTTTGTTCATTTCAATCCGTTCCGGATTATTCCGCTTGTTCTTCTTGGTCACATAGTTGCGACGCTTGCATTCTGTGCAAGCCAGTGTTACCTTCACTCTCATTATCGGCACCTCCTGCTCATATACTCCTCCCGTCCTGCGTGATACAGCGGGAGCCGGTTCGTTTGCCTCCCTCAAATACAGGTTTCTCCTGCAAAAAGGCACAAAAAGAAACCCCTGTAAAAGAGGTAACGTCATTATATCATATTTTTTTTGCTTTGTCAAGGGATTTTTTTGAAAAATCCCGAAAAACATTTTTCAAGAATGGTGTATCCGAGAGAGAAAGTGTTGTTGCATACACTTTTTCTCACAGAATTTTACTGTTATCTTCGTAATTTCCAAATTGATTTTTGTGACTTGCAGAAAAAGGCTTGCAGAAAGGGATGAAATCTGCTATAATGAAATAGATTATTGTATGGAGAGCGTTTTGGCAGCTTTCTGTAAATGCATGAAAGTGAGGAGTTTTTCTATGGCAAAAATTAGAGTAGCCGTTTTATTCGGCGGCGTTTCCAGTGAACATGAAGTTTCTTTGATGTCTGCGACCAATGTCATTAACAGCATTCCAAAGGATAAATATGAAATTATTTGCATCGGCATCACCAAAAAGGGCAGATGGCTCTATTTTCCGGGGGATGTAAGCGAAATTGCTGCCGGTACTTGGGAAATGAATCCGGACTGCACTGCTGCGATTATCTCTCCTGATCCGATTCATAAGGGAATCGTTACCATTGAAAATGGAGAAACATATATTAAAAAGGTAGATGTGGTATTTCCGGTTCTGCATGGCAGAAACGGTGAGGACGGCAGATTACAGGGCTTGCTGGAAATGGCAAAGCTACCGTATGTCGGATGCGGAACACTCAGCAGTGCACTCTGCATGGATAAATGTATGACCCATACGGTATTGGATTACAACGGGATTCGCACCGCAAAATGGGCATCGGTCAGCCAGCGGGAAATTAGCCGTCTGGATGAAACCTGTGAGGCAATTTCAGAAACACTGGGTTTTCCAGTTTTCGTAAAGCCAGCAAATGCTGGTTCTTCTGTGGGAGTCAACAAAGCTACGGATATGGAAACCTTGAGGGAAGCCATTCAGATTGCATTTTCTCATGACTGCAAAGTGGTGATTGAGGAATTTATTGACGGTAAGGAACTGGAAGTCGCAGTATTCGGTTATGATGCGCCGTTTGCTTCCTATGTTGGGGAGATTCAACCGGCTGCGGAATTCTATGACTACGAAGACAAATACATCACTGGTACTTCACAGCTGTACATACCCGCACGGATTACCGATGCACAGTCGAATGCTTTGCGGGAAATTGCGGTAAAGGCATATAAAGTGTTGGGGTGCAAGGGCTTGTCCCGTGTAGACTTCTTCCTGCAAAAGGATGGCGGTATCATTCTGAATGAGATCAACACGCTGCCAGGCTTTACGAATATCAGTATGTATCCGAAGCTGATGGAACACCTTGGCATGTCACAGTCTTATCTCGTGGATAAGCTGATTGAACAGGCAATGGAAAATGCAGAACGGATGTATTAAATCCATTCTGCAACCAATCGCAATAGGATAGAGAGGGTAGAAGAGATGAAGAACGATGCCATCGGCGTATTCGACTCCGGCTTAGGCGGCTTAACAACGGTTAAAGAGCTAAATCGTCTGCTGCCGCATGAAAATATTATTTATTTTGGGGATACCGCAAGAGTACCGTACGGCAGTCGCAGTCCGGAAACGATTCTGCGTTATGCAAAAGAGGATGTTGCTTTTCTCCGGCAGCATCAGGTCAAAATGATTATTGCTGCCTGTGGGACGGTGAGTTCTGTTGTTGGAGACCGACCGTTTGTGACGGATATGCCATTTGCCGGTGTCATTTATCCGGCTGTAGCAGCTGCCTGTGCAGCAACTCGAACCAAACGAATCGGAATCATTGGGACACCAGCGACGATTAAAAGTGAAAGCTATAAAAAAGCCATCTTGCAGCAGCATCCGGATTATTTTGTGGCAACACAGGCATGTCCGCTGTTTGTGCATCTGGTGGAAAATGGCTATACGGATTTTCACAATCCGGTAACCCGTCTGGTGGCAGAGGAATATCTGGCTCCCATTCAGGCACAAAAAGTGGATACCTTAATTTTGGGCTGTACGCATTATCCGGTGATTGCAGATATGATCGGGGATATTATGGGAGCAGATGTCACACTGATTTCTCCGGGAGCAGAGACGGCTGGTTATGCAAAGCAGTGTCTGACAGAGAAAAATCTGTTGAGCAATCGGACAGAAAATGGAAAAAATGTTTATTATGTCAGTGACAGTGTGGAGCTGTTCACAGAAAATGCAGCTCATTTTTTACAAAAAGAAGTGACCGGCACGGTTTATCAGAGTGGCTGGCAGAAGGAGGCAGGCTGTTGAAAGAGAAAGTAGAAATCGTTTTGCGGAGCGTGCAGCGGAATGAGGAAGAGGAAAACGAAACAGAACTGCGGACAGAGGGAACCTATGAGCATACGGGAAAGGAATGGTCTGTCTCCTATGAAGAATCAGAAGCCACTGGGTTTGAAGGTTCTACGACAGAAATTACCGGCAAAGATGGTTGCTGGGTTTCGATTGTTCGGACAGGATCTGCAAATTCTAATCTGATGATTGAAACCGGAAAAAAACACTATTCTTTATATGGGACACCATTCGGAGATATTACAGTAGGTATTTTTACGCATAAAATTGAAGATCATCTGACCGCAGAAGGCGGACGGCTGTATCTGCGGTATACGCTGGATGCAAATGCATCTTTTTTGTCAGAGAATGAAATTTATTTGGAAATTTCTAAAGTGAAACAGGAAGCATAAAGAGAGTGAGGAAAACGGGAAATGGCAGATTGTATGAAGCTTGCTGAAAAGGCACTATATACATTATTATTAGATAGCGTCGGGCGTGCAGTTTCTGCCGGCACACTGCCGGCAGAGCCGATGAATGCATTTCGGATTGAAGTACCGGCGGACAAATCTCACGGCGACTTTGCAGCCAATATTGCAATGGTAAATGCCAAAGCATTTAAGATGCCGCCGAGAAAGATTGCAGAGGCAATTTGCAGCGAATTGCAATTGCAGGGAACCGATTTTGAACGGGTAGAAATTGCAGGGCCGGGCTTTCTAAACTTTTTCCTGAAGCAGCAGTGGTTTTCCCATACAGTGGAAACCATATTGCAGGAGGGAGATGACTACGGCAAAACAGAAACCGGTGCTGGCAAGCGGATTCTGGTGGAATTTGTTTCTGCCAATCCGACTGGACCGATGCACGTTGGCAATGCCAGAGGCGGGGCATTGGGCGACAGTCTGGCAGAAATCTTGAACTGGGCTGGCTATGATGCCAAGCGGGAATTTTACATCAACGATGCCGGTAATCAGATTGAAAAGTTTGCTACTTCTCTGGAAGTTCGGTATTTGCAGCTATTTGATCCGTCTGTGGAGATGCCGGAGGATGCTTATCAGGGTGTGGACATTATCGAACATGCAGAAGCGTTTCGGGAAGTCTACGGCGATCAATATGTAAACTGCGACAGCAAGGAACGGCGAAACGCTCTGGTTGGCTATGCACTGCCGAAAAACATTGCCGGACTGGAACGGGATTTGAAGAAGTATCGAATTGTCTATGACAACTGGTTTCGGGAAAGTACGCTGCACCAGAACGGAAGCGTCCAGCATGTGGTAGAAGAACTGACCAACCGTGGTTATACCTATGAACAGGATGGTGCAGTTTGGTTTAAAGCCACCGACTTTGGAGCAGATAAGGATTTCGTTCTGGTTCGTGCGAACGGCATTCCGACTTATATCGTACCGGATATTGCTTATCACTATGACAAGCTGATGACCCGAAAATTTGACCGTGCGATTGACATTCTCGGTGCAGACCATCATGGTTATGTGCCAAGACTGAAGGCAGCTTTGACGGCACTCGGCGTGGATGCCAGTCGGCTGGATGTTGTTCTGATGCAGATGGTCATGCTGATGCGGGACGGCGAAGTGGTGAAACTTTCCAAACGGAGTGGAAAGGCCATTACGCTGGTGACACTGCTGGACGAAATTCCGATTGATGCAGCACGGTTCTTCTTTAATACCAGAGAAGCCAATTCGCATTTTGAATTCGATTTGGATCTGGCAGTAGAAAAGTCTTCACAGAATCCGGTTTACTATGTGCAGTATGCCCATGCAAGAATTTGCAGCTTGCTGCGGAATATGGAAGAAGCTGGTGTTTCCACAGAGCAGGCAGACCTGTCTGTTTTACAGCTGTTAAATCAGCCGCAGGAGATTGCTTTGATTCGTCATCTGGCAGCCCTGCCTTCCAGAATTGATGCAGCAGCAGCGGCTTATGACCCATCAGAAATGACAAAATATGCAACGGAATTGGCAACGCTGTTTCATAAATTTTATGATGCCTGCACGGTGAAGCATGCAGAGCCGGATGTGCAGCAGGTACGACTGCTGCTCTGTAAGGCTGCGAAACAGGCACTGCGGAATACGCTGCGGATTCTGAAAATCGACTGTCCGGAAAAGATGTAATCGCATTTTTTCGGCATGGACATTGGAATTTGCCCATTTGTCGCATTTCTTTTGTGATAGTTTCATGAAAAATATAAATTTTACAATTCGTCTATATCTTTTTGCGGTTGATTGTGCTACAATTTTTAATATATTCGAGCGGTCTGCTCGGATAACGGACAAGAAACCGTTTTACGTTGTGGTATAAGATAGAAAACGAAAGGATGTTTCAATATGTCGAATCGATTGTTTCAAGGGCTTGTCCATCAGATGCGGGATACCATTGATGCGACCGTCGGTGTGGTGGATGATACTGCTACCATTATTGCATGTAGTGATCTGACCAAAGTCGGAACCACCAATGAGTTCGTTTCTCTGGATCTGAGTGATGTCCATGATATTTTTATTCGGGACGGATATACATATAAGCCGTTTGGTTCTCCGAATAAGCCGGAATATGCGGTGTTCGTAGAGGGCGTAGACGATGCCGCTGCAAAATATGCAAATATTCTTGCAATCGCTTTATTTAATGTAAAGCAGTATTATGATGAAAAGTACGACCGCAATAACTTCATTAAAAATGTGGTATTGGATAACGTACTGCCGGGGGACATTGTCATTAAAGCGAGAGAGTTGCATTTCAGTGCGGAGGTCAGCCGGGTTGTTTTGCTGATTCGGATTGTTTCTCTCAATGATGTTTCTGCTTATGATGTGATTCAGAATCTCTTTCCGGATAAGAATAAGGATTTTGTCTTTACCATTTCAGAGAATGATATTGTGTTGGTAAAGGAAATCAAGGGGGCTGTGGAAGCCAAGGATCTGGAAAAGCTGGCACGTTCCATTGCGGATACGCTCAGCGGTGAATTTTATACCCGTGTTAATGTCGGTATCGGTACGATTGTGGACAGCATTAAAGAGCTGTCTCGCTCCTTCAAAGAGGCACAGACCGCTCTGGAAGTGGGGAAAGTATTCGATACAGATAAAGCAATTGTCAGCTATGATAATCTGGGCATTGCACGTTTGATTTATCATCTGCCGACCACGCTTTGTGAAACCTTTTTGCATGAAGTGTTTAAGCGTGGCAGTATTGAATCACTGGATCATGAAACCTTGTTTACGATTCAGAAATTCTTTGAGAACAACCTGAATGTTTCTGAAACATCCAGAAAGTTGTTTGTGCACCGGAATACATTGGTGTATCGGTTGGAAAAAATCAAGAAACTGACAGGCTTGGATCTGCGGGAGTTTGACCATGCAATTATCTTTAAAATTGCGTTGATGGTAAAACGCTATCTGTCTGCAAATCCGGCGAAATTCTAAGAACTTTCGGTCTGTAGCGAACATAGAAAGGACTGTATAGCACACATGGTGGAAATGAGAGATGTCTCTGTCGTGTATTCCGGCGGTGTCGATGCTTTGCACAATGTCAACCTGAAAATCAATGACGGTGACTTTGCATTTGTGGTTGGACCGTCCGGTGCGGGAAAAAGTACCATGATTAAGCTGATTCTCAAGGAAATCAACCCAAGCAGCGGTACGGTTTTCGTCAACGGCTACCATCTTGGAAAACTGAAACGGCGGCAGGTGCCCGCTCTGCGGCGAACCATTGGCTTTGTCTTTCAGGATTTCCGTCTGATTCCGTCCATGACGGTATATGAAAACATTGCATTTGTGCTGCGTGTCATTGATGCACCAACGCAGTACATCAAAAAGCGAGTTGCTTATGTAATTGATCTGGTTGGATTGCAGGATAAGGCCAAAAATTATCCGAATGAGTTGTCCGGTGGCGAAATGCAGCGAGTTGCCATTGCAAGAGCATTGGTAAACGATCCCCAACTGATTATTGCAGACGAACCAACTGGTAACATTGATCCGGAACTTTCCTATGAAATCGTAGATCTGCTACGGGAAATTAACGAATGTGGTACGACTATTCTGATGGTAACACATGAGCATAGTTTGGTTCGTTATTTCGGCGGACGGATTATCACGATTCAGCAAGGGCGGATTGTGTTTGATGAAGTAGTTGGAGGCAATTTAATTCATGAAAGTTAGTGGCTTGAAGTATTTAGCCGGACAAGGTGTGGAGAATATCTGGAAAAACCGGATGATGGCGTTTGCCTCATTTTGTGTCCTGTTGGTTTCTCTGCTGCTGGTCGGCGTGGCAACGCTGTTCTATATGAATATCTCTTCTATGGTGGGCGGTATTGAGGATAAAAACGAGATTATTGTCTATTTGAATGAGGATACGACCGATGAACAAATCAGTGTTCTGAAAGGACAGTTGAGCCAGATTGACAACATTGCAGATGTCAATTTTTATTCTAAAGAGGAATCATTTGAAGATTTGAAAGCAAGTATGAATGATTATCAAATGCTTTTTGATTCCCTTGGAGATGACAATCCTTTGGTGGATGCGTATCGCCTTCGGGTGAAAGACATCGACCGGATTGAAGATACCATTGTCCAGATTGAAGCTCTGGATCATATCTATTCCATTCGTGCACCGATGGATTTTGTCAATCTGTTGATGGAACTGCGGCGGATTATTACAGTTGTGTGCAGTGTGATTATCGTTGCACTCATTATTATCTCCGTTGTGATCATTGCAAATACCACCAAAGCGAGTGTGTTTGCAAGACGTTCCGAGATTCAGATTATGAAGTATGTTGGTGCGACCAATGCATTCATTCGGATTCCTTTTTTTGTAGAGGGCATGGTGACGGGATTCCTTGCAGGCTGTGTGGCGTTTGCGATCACATGGGTCAGCTACGATTCCCTCGTCAATCTTGTCACGCAGCAGACGGATATTGTTTCTGTCATCGGTAGAAACAGTATTATGTCGTTCGGACAGGTTGCCGGCGTTGTTGCGGTTGCCTATATTGGCATTGGTGTGCTGTTTGGTGCACTGGGCAGCGTCTTGTCTATGAGAAAACATCTGAATGTCTAAAAGGAGGAAACAGTATATGATGCGTTTAAAATGGATGAAGCGATTCCTATCTGTTGTACTTTGCGGTGCAATTTTGACAGCCGGTCTTTATAGCGGTGCCGGTATGACATCGGTTCCGGTTTCGGCGATGACACTGGCAGAATTGCAGAGCGAAAAACAAGCAAATGCAGATAAGATTGCACAAAAGCAAAAGGAATTGGAAAGCCTGGGCAGCGATCAGCAGGAACAGGCTGATTTCCAGAAAGCTCTGGAAGAGAAAATTGCTTTGCAGCAGTCCAATTTGCAGATTGTGGATGAGGAATTGACTCGTCTGGAAGACGCAATTACCGAAAAAGAACAGGAAATTTGCGATTTAAAGAATGAGATTGCAGCACTGGATGTAGAAATTGCAGACGGTCTGGAGGCCTTTAAGCAGCGGTTGCGTGCAATGTATGTACAGGGTAATGACAGCCTTGCATCTGCACTGGTTGGCTCTACAGATTTCTATGATTTGCTCTCCAAGTACGATCTCATGTCCAGAATTGCCAAGCATGATAATGAGCTGGTTTCTGATTTGAAGAATAAGCTGGAAACCTGCGAAGAAAAACAGCAGGCTTTAGAAGACGAAAAGAATGCACTTGCAGAACAGAAGGCTTCTGAAAAGCAGAAAAAAGAAGAATTTGCAACCGCATTGCGGCAGTTGCAGGATGACTACGCAATGTCTACAGAAGAAGCTGCCCGTCTGGCAGAAGAGGAATCTTCTATCCATGCAGATATTCACGCACTGGAAGCAGACAATGCAGCAAAGGATGCAGAGTCTGATCAGATTCAGTCTGAAATCCGCAAGGCACAGGAAGCAGCACGTGCTACGACAACCACCACAACGACTACCACCACTACCACGACTACCACGACAACTACCACAACCGTTGCAGCTGTAGAAACAGATGCGGAAGAAGAAACAACTTCTACTACTACGACCACTACAACGGATTGGTCAGAGGAAGATGTGTGGGAGGAGACCACAGTTGTTACTACCACCACAGAGGCAGAGGTAACAACCGCTCCGTATGAGGAGGAAACAACAGAAGCGGTTACCACCACGACCACCACAACGGAGGTCGTAGAGACAGAGCCGGAGACAGAAGCAACGACAACCACCATTACTACAACGGCTGAAACGACTGCACCGACAACGACGGCTGAAACCACTACTACTACTGTGGCAACAACATCTGCACCGTATAATGAGTCGCAGTTTGCATGGCCAGTGCCGGGCTTCTATTACATCTCCAGCGGTTATGGTTCTCGTTGGGGCAGCACCCACGGTGGTATTGATATCGCAGGCGGCGGCATCAGTGGGGCACCGGTTGTTGCATCCAGAAGTGGTACAGTCATCTATGTCAGCAACGGATGCAGTCATAACTATGGCAAGAGCTCCAGCTGCGGATGCGGCGGTGGTTATGGCAACTACTGCATTATTGAGCATGACGGTACATATTCCACTGTATATGGGCATATGGCATCTGTGAATGTGTCTTATGGACAGCAGGTGAACCAAGGTGATGTAATTGGTTACGTTGGTTCCACTGGTTGGTCTACTGGTTATCATCTGCACTTTGAGATTCGTGTAAATGGCAGCCGTGTAGATCCGAGTGGTTATCTGTACTAATTAGAAGCAACATAAAACGGTTATTTTGGAATAGAATATGATATCAGGACAGAGCAGGGGGACTGAAAAACAGTCGTTCTGCTCTGTTTTTTAGAAAGGAATGAGATGACAATGCAGTGGAGCACCTTTTGGAAGCGGCTGTCGATCGGCGTACTGCTTGCGTTTGCGTTGTTTATGAGCGTACTGGCTTATCGATTGGATATGGCATTAAAAGCAACACAAACTGCTTTGGGAAATTGCGAACGGCTGGAAAATCTGGAACAAATTGTGGAGTCGGATTATTATGAGGAAGTGGATACAGAAGAACTCATGGATGGTGCCTTAAAAGGCTATGTGAGTGCACTGGAAGATCCGTATTCGGGTTACTTGACACCATCAGAATATCAGCAGTGGAAAAGCAATGAAGCAGGTGTTTCAGTTGGAATTGGCGTGACGATTACCTTGACAGAGGACGGCAGTGGATTGCAGATCGTTTCTGTGGAGGATGCGTCACCGGCAAAGATGGCAGGATTGCAAACAGATGATGTGATTACAGCGGTAGATGGGGAACGCGTTGCCGACCTTGGTTATCAGGAGGCTGTCAATCGTGTGCGTGGTGAAGTAGGAACTGGTGTGGAACTGACCGTGCAGCGTGGGGAAACAGAATTAAAAAAGACGATACAGCGACAAGAAATTGAAGTGGTTTCTGCTTATGGTGTGATGTTAGAAAATCAGATTGGTTATATCCGAATTGCATCATTTAAGGAAAATACGGTAGAGCAGTTTCAAACAACTTTGCAAAACTTGTTGAAAAAAGGTGCAAAGGCACTGGTATTTGATGTGCGGGAGAATGGTGGCGGACTGGTTGTTGCACTGGAAAAAATTGTAGATCCATTATTACCAGAGGGCGATATTGCGACAGCAACGTATCACGACGGAGAGACAAAACTTTTAGTGCATTCCGATGCAAATGAATTGCATCTGCCTATGATGGTATTGGTGAATGGAAATACAGCCAGTGCAGCAGAATTGTTTACCGCTTCTTTAAAGGATTTTGGTAAGGCAGAGGTTATCGGAGAACAGACATTTGGCAAGGGAATTATGCAAAACACGGTAGAAATGAAAGACGGCGGTGCGGTCACACTGACAGTTGCCACCTATCAAACTACAAAAGGGGAGTGTTATCACGGGGTTGGCATTACGCCGGATGTCATCATTCAACAGGATTATGAAACCATTGACTTTGACCATCCTGATCCAGACCATGATGCACAGTTGCAACAAGCAATGGAGCTGTTGGCGGAAAAAATAAAGTAGTATGTTTGTTTGACAAATCGTTTTATATGCCAAACGGCAAACTGTGGTCAAATCCTTTTCCCTAAAAAATGAATCTTAAAACATCATGCGTTTCGCAAAGCTTCTGCCAGCGGAACGCATATTTTTTTGAACAAATTGTAAATCATAGCGAAACCCCATTGACAGAACTGTATCTACCGTGTATACTGTATATACACGGTAGATAAGGAGGGATGTACATGCAGCTGATGATTCGCAATAATACCGCCACACCGATTTATCAGCAAATTTATCAGCAGATTAAAGAACAAATTATCAGCGGTGCGTTGACAGAGGATACCCTATTGCCATCCATCCGCAGTCTGGCAAAGGAATTACGCATCAGTATTATCACTACCAAACGAGCTTATGAAGAACTGGAACGGGATGGATTTGTCTATACCATTGCCGGAAAAGGTGTCTTTGTTGCAAGAAAAAATACGGAAGTGCTGCGGGAGGAATGGCTGCGGCAAATTGAGGAGCATATGGAAGCCATTGCAACGTTGGCAAAGGGCTGTGGCATTTCTAAGACAGCGTTACAGGAAATGTTGGACATGATTTTTGAGGAGGAACCATCATGCAATACGCAATCGAATTGACAGATTTGTGCAAACAATATCCAAGATTTCAATTGGAACATGTGAGTTTTCGCTTGCCCATGGGCTATGTCATGGGGTTTATCGGGGAGAACGGAGCTGGAAAAACCACTGTTATGAAATCCATGCTGCATTTAATCCATCCGGACAGCGGTCAGATTTTGTTATTGGGGCAGGATGCCAGCAAGGAAAATGCAGATTTGAAACAAAAAATTGGCGTGGTATTGGATACGGCAAACTTCCCACAGAGTTTCAACACCAACGATGTCAATCAGATGTTGAAACGGGTTTATTCTAATTGGGATGAAGCGTTATATTGGCAATATATCAACCAGTTTCAACTGCCGGAGAAGAAAAAGTTTAAAGATTTCTCTATGGGCATGAAGAAAAAGCTTGCTGTTGCCGCAGCACTTTCCCATCATCCAACGCTGCTGATTCTGGACGAAGTCACGGCTGGCTTGGATCCAATGGTACGGGAGGAAATTTTAGATGTCTTTCGAGATTTTGTCAGCGATGGAAAACACGCTGTTCTGATTTCTTCCCATATTATCAGTGATTTGGAAAAAATCTGTGACTATGTGACATTTCTGCATGAGGGGCACGTGCTGTTCAGTCTGGAACGAGATGCACTATTGGATACATATTGTATGGTACAGTGTACCAAAGAAGAAGCGGCAGCAATTCCGTCGGAAGCTGTTTGTGGAAAACGAGAAACATCTTATCATGTGGAATTGCTCTGTAAACGGGCAAAGCTACCAACAACCTTCTCTGTGGAACCGGTGGGCATGGAAGAGATTATGATTTTCCTGACGAAGTATGCAGTAGGAGGCGAGTAAGATGGGGGCTTTGCTTTGGTATCGCTTTCGGATGCTTTGGAAACAGTTTAAATGGCTTTTTATTGTGATGATTGCAGTTGCTGTGGTGGTATTGGCAGTTGCATTGGTTTGTGGAAGAAGTATTCTGGAAGAGGAACATTTTTATTTTGGTTTTTCGATTGGATTTTTGTCCATTTATACGGCTATGCTGCCGATTTTTGTACTGCAAACAGAAGAGAAAGAAAAAAATATTGATTTGTTGCTGACGATGCCATGGAGCAGAAAACAAATTGCCATTGGCAACTATGCAATGACTTGGATTTGTGCAGCGGTCATGGGCATTTATAGCTTGCTGTTGACGACCGTTTTACAGGAAGATTGGGCGATGATTGCATTTTCCGCAGGTATCATCCTGTTGGCGAATACGTTTTATATTCCGCTGTTTCTTTTTTTGGGGGGGCAACGTGCTCTGGTTGTTCTGATGCTGCTTGGTGCAGCGTGCGGCATTGGTGGAAAAGAATGGCTTCCACATCTGCCGGAATCTGTGAAATCTCTGCCCTCTGCGGCAATTTTCGGCGGCATTGCAGTTGTACTGATTGTACTGCATGGAATTTCTATCTGTCTGAGCATATGGAAATATCAGAAGAAAGACTTTTGAGGAGGGACGCATTATGATTGGTTTGCTCTGGAAAGATTTGAAGATCATGAAAATGCAGGTATGTATTTTATTCGGTCTGTTTATCCTATTTGCTGTTTATGCCGTACGGGACAGCGGAAATCTGTTTCCCATGAATTTTATGATGATGATGCCGATATTTTTTACGCTGCTGCCTTGTTCTTCCTTGGCACAGGAACAGCAGGAAAACACCACCACTTGGCTGCTAACGCTTCCATGTTCTCGTAAAAATATGGTACTGGAAAAATATGTGCTTTTGATTGTGTACGCTGTTGCCACTGGTGTAATTTGCGGTTTGGTGGTATTTGCTCTGACAAAGAGTGGTACGAATATGCTGCAAGCCATGCTGTTCAGTGCCATTGGTGTGTTAACGCAGTGCGTTTTGATTCCGCTTTACTATAAAATTGGCTATCAGAAAGCAAAATTTGTATTTATGATTCTATGCGGTTTGACCGGTGGGATTTGTGGGGTATTCAGCAATCTGGAAATCCAGTTGTTTTCACAGCGGAGTACACAGATTACATTTTTGGCAGTAACAGTTGCTTGTTTCTTGTTGCTGCCGCTTTCGATGATTTGTTCTGTTAAGTGGATGGAGAAGGGAGAATATTAAAAGTGGAACAAAATTTGAAAAAGACACTGCGGACAGCATCCAATGTCAATTCGCTTTTGCTGATCCTATTTTATGCATTCGTATATGGTGGTGCATTTGTGATTCAGCTGATTTTGCCGCAGATAATAGATGAAACAACAACCTATTATACAGCACTCCATGAGCTTTGCGTATTTCTCTTTCAGTATGTCATCACTGTGCCAGTACTGCTGTTGATTTTTCGTGCCGTTCTGGGGAAAAAAATCGGCTGGAAGTTGAAAGACAGCTACCGCAAACCGCAGGCAAGTGCTGGGCAGTTAGTACGCTGGTGTCTGATTGCATTGGGATTGATTTATGCGACCTCCTTTTTCAGCAATATTTTCTTTAATATCATCCAACTGATGACAGGCGTGGAATTACATGCTCCTTCTATGGTAGCGGAACAGAACTGGCTTGGCTATCTTACGAATTTTCTTGCATTTGCGGTTTTAGCACCGCTTTTTGAAGAAATGCTGTTCCGTGCAACGCTGTTTCGGAATGCTGAACGGTTTGGTGGATGGTTTGCCGTGATTATGGTTGGCATTTTCTTTGGACTGTGGCACGGAAACTATGCACAGATCATCTATGCAGCCATGCTGGGCATCTGTACCGCATTTCTGACTGCAAAAACACGGTCTGTTCTACCAGCGATGGCAGTGCATTTCATCATGAATCTGATCGGTGCAATCCAATCGATTGCATACAGTGGAATTGATATCACAGATCCCGATTATATGAATCCGTCCTATTGGATGGAGCATATCGGCAACTTTGCAGTAATTGGTTTGATGGTCATGGTGGTAATGGGCTTGCTTCTAACAGGGATAATCCTATTTATTATTGAATTAGTAAAGCATCGGGAAACCTTCCATTTGGAGAATACCGTTCCGCAGGTGAGCGGCGGAAAGAAGGCGTTGGTGTATCTGACGGCACCTGTCACTGTGATTTGTGTGATTGGCTTGCTTGCGATGACAATTTGGAATGCCATTGGATATTGAATCGGATAGGAAAAAGGCGGCTTGTTTGTGTGAAACGAGTCGCCTTTCTATACTTTTATACTGTCCTCTATTGCAAACAACACCGTTGTTTGCAATAGAGCCTGGTATAGCAGCAGAATTTTATCTTTGTATTTTTGTCACTTTATATCCAGCTGCTTGGATAGCTTGTCGGATGTCGGTATCAGAAACCGTTCCGTTCAAGTATGCACGGTTTTCTTTCAATACGACACGCACACTTTCTACGCCATCCAGTCCCTGCAATGCTCTTGTAACAGCAGCCACGCAGTGTTCACACATCATTCCTTTGATTTGTATGATGGTTTCATCCGAGGTTGCTTGTAATTGACTAACTGTATTGGTTGTGTTGGCATGATTTTTTCCTTTTCCAAATGGGCGGAACCGCCGCAGCCGCAGAGCGTTTCCGACTACAAAAATAGAACTGAAACTCATGGCAGCCGCCCCAAACATCGGATTCAGCTCCCAGCCCAATATAGGATAGAAAACACCGGCAGCAATTGGAATGCCGATGAGATTATAGATAAATGCCCAGAATAGATTTTGTTTGATATTGCGGATGGTGGCACGGCTCAGCTGAATCGCAGTAACAGCATCCTGTAAGTCGTTTCGCATCAGTACAATGTCCGCAGAGGCAATCGCTGCATCGGTTCCTGCCCCAATGGCAATCCCGACATCTGCTTGTGCCAGTGCTGGTGCATCATTGATACCATCCCCAATCATGGCAGTTTTTTTGCCGTTTGCCTGTAGCTGTTTGACTTGCATTGCTTTATCCTGTGGCAGGACTTCTGCAATGACATGGGTAATGCCAGCTTGTTTGGCGATGGCTTCTGCGGTCATCTGGTTGTCACCTGTCAGAAGAATGACATCCAAGCCCATTTTCTGCATCGCAGCCACTGCGGTACGGCTGGTTTGCCGAATCGGATCGGCAGCGGTCAGTGTACCAAGCAGTTTCCCATTTGCAGCAAAATAAAGCGGTGTTTTGCCGGACTTTGCAAAAGCATCTTGTTTCGCAGTGTTGGGGAGAGTAATTCCGTTTTCTTGCATCATCTTACGATTGCCGCCGAGGCAGTGCATTCCATTGACTACGCCGGAAACGCCTTGTCCAGCCGTCTGTGTGAATTGTTCGACTGCTTGCAGTGGGACAGCATTTGTCTTACAGTAAGTGGAAATGGCAGCAGCAAGCGGATGTTCAGATGGTTGTTCCAGAGCATAGGCAACGGATAATAACTCTTCAGCAGAAACAGTCTTTTCCGGCAGGACATCAATGACAGCGGGAACACCTTCCGTCAATGTGCCGGTCTTGTCCAGAACGACGGCTTTTACACTATGTGCCGTTTCCAGACTTTCCGCTGATTTAATTAGCACACCATTCTTTGCTCCTTGTCCGGTTCCTACCATAATGGCAGTCGGGGTAGCGAGTCCCAACGCACACGGGCAGGAGATGACCAGAACGGAGACGGCTGCTTTCAATGCCATGTTGAAGGGGTTTCCGGTGAGTAGCCAAACCAGCAGTGTAACAATGGCAATGCCGATGACAATCGGCACAAATACGCCGCTGATTTTGTCAGCCAGACGGGCAATCGGGGCTTTGGAACTGCCGGCTTCTTCCACCAGTTTGATAATCTGGGAAAGAGTGGTATCTGCACCGATCTGTTCGGCACGGTATTCCAGATAGCCGGAACGGCAGACTGTTGCACTGAGAATGCGGTCGCCGGTCTTCTTTTCAACCGGCAGGCTTTCTCCGGTCAGAGCCGATTCATCTACGGAACCTTGTCCAGTGAGTACGGTGCCGTCTGCCGGAATGGCAGATCCGGTTTTCACTAAAATCGTATCCCCCACTTGAATGGAGGCGGTTGGAATTTCCTGTTCGATTCCATCCCGTCGAACCAAAGCCGTCTGTGGGGTCAGCTTGACCAATGCAGAAATGGCATCGGTCGTTTTTGCCTTGGAGCGTGTCTCTAAAAATTTTCCGAGCGAAATCAGGGTTAAAATCATACCAGCGGATTCATAATAAAGTTGGTTCATGTGGCTGTGTGCGGCATCCATGTCCATTTGCCCCATTTGGTAGGCAATCGCAAAGGTTGCATAAAGACTGTAGCCAAAGGAAGCTGCGGAACCAAGTGCAATTAGGGTATCCATGGTGGGTGCACCATGCAGCAGGGTTGTGATTCCCTTGATAAAATAGGTTCGATTGAGGAAGAGAATGGGAATCACTAAAACCAGTTCGATTAGAGCGATTAGCATCATACTGCTGTGTCCCTGTAGAAAAGACGGCAGTGGAAAGCCAATCATATGCCCCATACCAATATAAAACAGAGGAATTAAAAAAACAATCGACCAGATCAGCCGGTTTCGGTCTGCATGAGTAGAAATAACTGGCTGAGAATTCGCAGCGGACGTGCTATCTGTTTGTAGAGGCATAGCTCCGTAACCGGCTTTTTTGACTGCCGAAAAAATAGAATCTGGGGTAACAATCGTCTCATCAAATTCCACTGTCATATTGTTTTGTAACAGATTGACCTGTACAGACTGCACGCCGTTTACTGCGGAAACCGCTTTTTGTACATGGGCACTGCATGCACTGCACGTCATGCCTGTGACGGAATAGCGTTCTTTTTTCATGAGAATCCTCCTTTTTGTATTTTATCATATTTTGTGTAAAATGGATTTATTTCATCAGCTTTTGTAGGGTTGTCACCAATTCATCAATGATTTCCTCATTGCCGTTTTGGATATCCTGTACCACACAAGTGCGGATGTGTTGTTCCAATAGTTCCCGATTAAAGGCGTGAAGGGCAGCATTCACAGCAGAAACTTGAACCAGAATATCTGGACAGTATGCATTTTTTTCCATCATGCCACGAATCCCTCGGATTTGTCCTTCTATGCGGTTCAGTCTGTGGATGAGTTTTGTATATTCTTCCTCTGAGCGAATTTTCTGCTTATGACAGCAGGGACAGGTTTCTTTTGTATCCTTTTCCATGACAGATATCTCCTTTTTGGTGATACCTTCATTATATACCCCTATGGGGTATTTGTCAAGTGCTTTGTCGGCGGATTTTTTGGAAAAATTACAAATAAAGCTTGTTTGTTTTTTGCAGCTGTGCTATACTATTCTTATAAAAAAGGAAAAGAGGTTGAAAATAATGGTGAAATTGATTGCAACGGATATGGATGGGACACTTTTGGATGACGAGAAAAGATTGCCGGTAGAATTTCCTAAGCTTTTAGAGGTTCTTACAGAAAGAAATGTTGCCTTTGCAGTGGCAAGTGGACGCTCTTATCCGGCTTTACAGACACTTTTTCAGGAGAAGACCGATTCCTTATTGCTGATTTGTGACAATGGAGCCCATGTCCGTATGCCGGGGCAGCCGCCTGTTTATCAGTGTATGCCATTTTCTGTTGTACATGCAGTGCTGGATATTTGCCGACAGCTGCCAGATGCAGTGCCAGTATTATGTGGAATCGAGGGCATTTATTATCCAAATACCGCAAAAGCACAATTTCAAGAAGAGATTTCCAACTTCTATGTACAATTTACGGATTTGTCTTATCCAGCTCTTTATCAGATTACCGATCCGATTATTAAAATTGCCCTTTGTGCAATGGATGGACCGGAAAAAGTGCTGTATCCAGTTTTAAAGAGCAAATTTGGCAGGGATTATGAACTTGTGATTTCCGGAAATGTCTGGATGGATATGATGCGGAAAGGGGTCAGCAAGGGAAATGCCGTCGCAAAATTGCAGGAAATGCTACAAGTGACACCAGCAGAAACGATGGTATTCGGTGACTATCAAAATGATATCTCCATGTTTTCACAGGCATACTATAGCTATGCAATGGAA
>JAEDGE010000014.1 GCA_016297675.1 Oscillospiraceae bacterium | reverse complement strand
ACTACAATGTTACTTAATTCCATGTTGTCCTCCAATTTCATTGATACTACGCACGATTACAAAGCATCTTTCGCATACAGCACCAACAGACAACCCTGTTCCAATGAAACTTCTGCCTGCTCTGCTGTGATTTCATTGCTGACCCCCAATGGTATCTCTGCTGACAGTATCCCCTTTTCCAGTGTATACTTTGTACCACGCACCGTTACACCCGTACAGACATCACTCAGCGACAGCAAGGAAAAATACCATCCTGTCCGCTTTGGATACTGCCGAACTGTACCACCTGTCTGAATGGTCATCCAGTTCTGGGCATCACAAAGTATTCCAACTGCTCCCTGCTCCGTCAAATATCGCAAAGCCTGCACATTCGCAATCGCATGGTCAAACCGTCCGCCCAGTCCGCCATAAATCTGAATCTCCTTTACACCCATAGAGAGTGCCAGTTTGACTGCAAGCATGGTATCCGTATCATCCTTTTCTGGCGGATACTGCAATACATTTTTCCCATCGGGCAGTTCTAAGCTGGAATCAAAGTCTCCCAATATCCAATCCGGCTCCATTCCCAATGCTCTGGCATGCCGTAAACCGCTGTCCGCACAAAGATAAACCGCCTCTTCTGGTAGCGAAGTCCATTCCGGCATGGAAAATGCCCCACCGGAAAAAATGACTGCGGTTTTCATGTTTCCCACTCCCTGCGTTTTTTTGCAATCTCATACATCGCTACATAGGAAGCATGCCGACTCTCAGCAATCTCTCCTGCCTGTACTGCTGCCAACACGCCACAACCCTTTTCACAGATATGTGCACAATCCTGAAACCGACAGCCCTGCCGATAAGGAGAAAACTCTGGAAAACAATCAGCCAGTTCTTCCTTTGGAATTTGTACATACTGTTCCAATTCAAATGTAGAAAAACCCGGTGTGTCTGCAATATAGCCGCCGTCCAGCGGATACAGAGAAGCCTGCCGTGTAGTATGCCGTCCTCGTCCCAGTTTCTCACTGATTTCTCCAACCGGCAACTGCAAATCCGGATACAATGCGTTCAAGAGCGTCG
Organism: Oscillospiraceae bacterium; assembly: GCA_016297675.1. Taxonomy (GTDB): domain Bacteria; phylum Bacillota; class Clostridia; order Oscillospirales; family Ruminococcaceae; genus Ruminococcus_C. The sequence goes on along the minus strand of JAEDGE010000014.1, from coordinate 19,932 downwards.
ATTTTCCTGCACCGGAATTACCAGTCAGTGCACTGACTTTCCCCTGTAAACAATGTTTCACAGCGGTAAGTGTTTCAGGCTGGTCATAGCACACCGGAAATACGGAAATCCCAGCTGCGGTATATAATGCCTGCAATTGTTTCCCTTCCTGTAAATCTAATTTTGTCAAAATCAAAATCGGTGTGATCTGTTTATAAATGGCAACCGCAATGAACTGATCCAATAACAGCAGATTCGGAACTGGTTTACAGGTAGATGTGACAAACAACAACTGATCCAGATTGGCAAGCGGCGGACGAATGATGCAGTTTTTCCGTGGCAGAATTTCCGTAATGACATCTTCTTCTATCGTGACAAGATCTCCTGCATATGGTGTCATGCCACGTTTCCGAAAGATACCTCGTGCTTTACAGGTACAAATACCGGAAGAGGACTCTACGGTGTAGAGTCCTCCTACGCATTTCAAGATTCTGCCCTGTTCTTTCACAACCATCACAGAGTCTTCTCTCATTGTGCTGCCTCCGGTGCTGGTTCTGTTGCAGCCGGCACAGTTGCCGCAGTATGCTGTGGCGTAACTGCTGCGAATGCTGACTCAAAATCTTCTGAAATTGCTGTAAAGGAACCGGCTGTAAAATCAAACGTATAAATACCAAGCCGTGCTGTCATACCGGTGGTTTCCCCTGTAACAGAAACCGTTACCTGTTTCTGTCCCTTGCCGGTCAGTGTGATTTCCACCATCCCACCGGCAGTTTCTGCCACAAACGGATAACTCTTGACCACCTGTCCGTCAATGGTAAAGTCCACGGTATACTTTCCGGTAATGTCTGTTGGCAAATACATTCCATAATAAACATCGCCTTCCGGTGCATTGCCATTGCTGATCTTAAAGAGAATTTCTGTTCCAGCATTAACCGTTTCATAAGCAGCAAGGCTCTGTTCTACAATTTCACCCTTCGGTCTGTCAGAGTCGATCTCTTCCACACCTACAACCTTCAAGTTAATTCTCGCACATTCTGTTTCCGCATCTGCCTGTGTCATTCCGACAAACTGGGGTACGGTTATTTCGTCAACTGCAATACCCGTGCTGACATACAAGGTGACACTGCTTCCAACTTTCAACTCTGTTCCATATGCTGGATCAGTTCGGATGCAATTGCCTTTTTGAATCGCATCTTCTGCATTGCTTGCCTCGAAGATTTCATTGACATGAAAGCCCATTTCTGTGAGCATATTTTTTGCCTCAGCCTCGGAGTAATTCTTTACCTCTGGTACAATTAACATTTGGGTACCCTTGCTGACTGCCACAGCAACCCGAATTTTGTTGTTGTCCCCTCGGTCTACCAGCGTGCCAGGATTTTCGCTCTGTTTATAAATCGTACCAGCTGCATATTTGTCATTGTATTCTTCTTCTTCCACACTCAATACAATATCGCTGTCATAGTTCTTTACCGCATCATCATAAGTCATCCCAATCAAATTGGGAACTTCTACTGATTTCCGCAGCAAGTTCGGATTGGTCAGCAGTGCCACAATGAATACAGCAGCAACCACAATGACCACTACAGTCACTGCCGTCAAAATGGGGACTACCAAGGACTTTTGACGAGTTTCCGGTTCATCCGTTTCGTAATCCTCTTCATAATCCTCTTCCTCTTCTTCCTCATATGATTCTGGCTGCTGCATTGGATGCATGGGTGCAACTGGCTGCGGCGGCGGTGTTCCATACTGCATTCTTCCCATATCGGCTGCCCGCTGCTGTACCAGCGGCACACTATAATAACCAAAAATAATTTGATTATTTTGCTTAAATGCTTCAATATCTCGAATCATATCAGAAGCAGTCTGATAACGATTTTCTGCATCTTTTTCCATCGCATGCATAATAATTTCTTCCAGTCCAGACGGAATATTGGGGTTAATGTCCCTTGGTCGAACTGGAATATTTTTAATATGCATCACCGCAATGGAAACCGGATTATCTGTATCAAATGGCTTTTGCCCTGTCAACATTTCATAAAACATGACACCAACCGAGTAAATATCACTCTTTTCATCCGTAACATCGCCTCGTGCCTGCTCTGGACTAATATAGTGTACTGTACCAATTGCCTGATCGGTTGCTGTCATGCTCTCTTCTCTGGCAAATTTTGCAATTCCAAAATCCATGACTTTAATGGTACCATCTGTCAACAGCATGATATTCTGCGGTTTGATATCTCGATGCACAATGCCACGATTATGAGCATGCTGCAATGCCCGAAGAATCTGGATGATAAAATGCACAGCATCCTTCCAGTTCAGCACACGTTCACTGTCAATATATTCTTTCAGTGTGATGCCATCAATATACTCCATTGCAATATATTGTATTTTTTCTGAAAAGCCCATATCATAAATTTTCACGATATTGGGATGAGACAGTACCGCAATTGCCTTTGACTCATTGCGGAAACGCCGTAAAAATTCATCGTTTTCCGAAAATTCCCGCTTCAGAATCTTGACTGCTACCACTCGATTATCCAGTACATCCGTTGCCTTATAAACATTTGCCATGCCGCCCTGTCCAATTAACTCCGTAATCTCATAGCGACCGTCCAGCCGTTTGCCGATATAATTATCCATACGCTCCCTCCAATGATGTTATTCCGTCACGACAGCAATGGCGATATTATCCCTGCCGCCTTTTTCTAATGCCAACTGCAAAAGTGCATCTGCCAGTTCCTGTGCTGTTTTTTCCTGCTGCATAATCATCTGCATTTCCTTCTCCGTGCAGAAACCGTGCAGACCGTCAGAACAAAGTAATATCTTCATGCCTTCCGTGTAGGGAAGAAAGAAATCATCTGCTTCTACTGTTTTTTCCACACCAACCGCCCGAATCAGCATGTGCTTCATCGGATGCGTTTCCATTTCTTCTTCTTTAATTTTTCCTGAAAACAACAAAAAATTGACCAATGTATGATCCACTGTAATCGGCTGCAAGATACCATCTGCATAATAATAGGCACGGCTGTCTCCGACATTCACAACCGTCACGCCCTCCTGATTCCAAAATGCTGCCACGCAGGTGGTTCCCATTCCAAAGTTTCTATAATTCAGCTTGGCAGACGTATAAATCACGGTATTCGCAGCAGAAACTGCTGCCATCATTGCATTGCGAATTTCATAGGTCTGCATCGATTTTTGACAGCGTTCTTCCATGCATTCCAAAAAAATTTGCGTTGCCTGTGTACTGGCTTCTTTTCCGGCACGCTCACCGCCCATGCCGTCACAGACCAATGCCAATACACCATCTGGAAAGGTTCTCGTTTCGACACAGTCCTGATTTTCCTCACGCACATAACCAATATGTGTTACACTTGCACAATTCAATGCATTCCCCCCGTTTCTATGTCTCTTGGTTTCTCACTTTGGATGCTTTTCTAATGCATCTCTTCTCAGCTGTCCACAGGCTGCTTCAATGTCACTTCCCAACGTTCGCCGAATGGTTGCAGGGATTCCATATTTTTCTAATGTTTTTTGAAACTGCAATACGGTTTTTCGTAAGGCATGATATTGCCGTTCTGCCACAGGATTGACAGGAATTAAATTCACATGGGCATGCAGTCCACGCAGCCGTTCTGCCAGCTCCGCTGCATCCTGTTCCGCACTGTTCACCTGCTCCATCACTGCATATTCAAAAGTGACACGTCTCCCAGTTTTTTCAAAATAAACCTGACAGGCATCCAGCAGCATATCAATAGGATAGGTGCGGTTAATCGGCATAATGGCACTTCTTCCGGCATCGTTCGGGCAGTGCAGAGAAACAGACAGCGTCAGTCCCAGCCGTTTTTCTGCCAGTTCCAGTATTTTCGGCACAATACCACAAGTAGATATGGTCACATGCCGCAAACTCATACCATAACCGTTCGGGTCAGAGAGCAACTGTAAAAACTGCATGACGTTATCAAAGTTATCCAGCGGTTCACCGATTCCCATGAGTACCAGACTGGAGATTTTACAGTTCTGTGCTCGTTCTGTCTCATAAATTTGCAGCAGCATTTCTGATGGTGTCAGATGCCGTACAAATCCAGCAATGGCAGAGGCACAAAATTGACACCCCATCCGACAGCCCACTTGTGTCGAAATACAAAGGCTGGTACCATGATGATACTGCATACAAACGGTTTCTACATAATTGCCGTCCGGCAGCTGATATAAATATTTTACCGTATCATCTACAGAAGATGCAAGCTTTTTTTCAATTTTTAGTCTATTTATACAAAAAGTTGATGCCAGACGTTCCCGAAATGGCAAAGATAACGTCGTCATCTCCGAAAAATCTGTCACACGTTTCTGATGCAGCCAACTGAAAATTTGTTTTGCCCGAAATTTCGGCTGTCCCATTTCTGTGACGACCGCTTCCAGTTCCGACAGTGTCAGGGAAAGAATCTCTTGTTTTTCCATGTTACACCTCACTTGACACGCTGCATCTTTGCCAGAAAGAACCCGTCACTATTGCAGTCAGACGGCAGAAGCGTTACCATAGATTCCTTCCATTTTCCGTCCAGCTCCGGAAGTACTGGCTGTGGTACATATTCCTCATGCTGCGACAAAAACTGCTGTACAACCTGTGCATTTTCCTCTGGTCGAATGGTACAGGTAGAATAAAGCAGTGTACCGCCAACCTTCACATAGCGTGCGGCATTTTCCAGAATCGCCCCCTGTATTTTCGGCAGATCTGCAAAGCTTTCCGGTTTTTTATCACGAATTTCCGGCTTTCGGCGAATCACACCAATACCGGAACAAGGAACATCACATAACACCCGATCTGCCTGCGGCAAATCCGCACGGAAAACAGTGGCATCTCCCTGCTCTGCTGTCACATTCTGCAAATGCAATCGCTCTGCTGCTTTTGCAATCAGCGGCACACGATTGGGCTGTAATTCAAATGCCATCACTCGACCCGTTCCCTGCATATGCTCCGCAATCGTACAGGTTTTTCCACCCGGAGCAGCACACACATCCAGTACCGTTTCCCCAGCTTTTGCACCCAATGCCATACAGCAAAGCTGCGAAGCAGCATCCTGTACATGAAACCAACCATCCTGAAACGCCTGACAGTTCCGAATATTTCCGCCGTTTAAAAGATAAGCATCTGTGACAAATGGATGTTTTTGAATCTGGTAAGCAGCAAGGGATATCATCAGTTGTTCTTCCGTTGCCAACAGCGGATTCCGCCGAATCGTCAGCGGCGGCGGCTGTAGGGCATTCTCCAAAAAGGAAATGGCTTCCGTTTCTCCATAGTTTTGCAACAGCAGTTCTACCAGCCAAATAGGAGCAGCATACTGTACCGACAATGCCTGCTTTTTTTGCTTTGGCAGCGGAATCTGTTTTTCATCCCGCAAAAATGCACGTAGCACCGCATTCACAAAACTGCCAGCACTGGCTTTCCGACACTGTTTCGTCAATTTCACACTTTCATCCACAGCAGCACGATCCGGAATATGCTGCAAATAAAGAATCTGATAAAGTCCAATGTGCAGAATATTCCGCACCGTTCTGTCCAATTTTGCAACTGGTTTTTTACTGTATTTCGCCAGTACGGCATCCAATGTGATCCGACGTGTCAACACGCCATAGAAAAGGACTGTACAAAGATTTTTTTCCTTTTGTTCCATCTGCACCTGATGCAATGCATGGTCAAGCAGCAAATTGGAATAGCTGCCTGCCTGCTCTGTCTGATCCAGAAGCTGTACTGCTAATCGTCTTCCCTGCATCAGTCATCTCTCCGTCTTACCAGTCCCAACAAACGAACCAGCTGCAAAATGGAGCTGACCAGCGAAGCAACATAGGTCATGGCTGCAGCAGTCAGTACCTTTCTGGCACTTGTCAATTCATCCTGTTCTAAAATATGGTAGGCATCCAATGTTTTCAAAGCACGACTGCTGGCATTAAACTCTACCGGCAAGGTAACAAACTGAAACAGAACAATCAAGGAAAACAAAATAATTCCTGCATACACCAGTGGACGCAAACTAAGAATCAATCCCAAAACCAGCACAAAATACCATGCATAAGAACCGAATTGTGTAATCGGAATAATCGCCTGCCGAATTTTAATTGGGGTGTATTCGGTTGCGTGTTGTACTGCATGCCCACATTCATGGGCAGCCACACCAATGGCAGCGACAGAAGCAGAATCATAAACAGAATCCGACAACCGCACCACATTGGCTCTTGGATCATAATGATCTGTCAAACTGCCGCTCACCCGTTCCACTGCAACAAACTGCAAACCATTATCGTCCAGAATCTGTCGTGCAACCTGTGCGGCAGTGATACCACGCCGATTACCGATTTTCTGATACCGTTTAAATGTAGCATTGACATTCCATGATGCAATGGCACAAATAACAAATCCAATGATAAGCAAACCATATCCCATTTGACACTGCTCCTTTCTTGTTTATCCGCCCAGCACTGTACCATACGGAATGGATTTCCCTCGCAGAAAATCTGCTGCTGCCATTCGTTTTTTGCCCTCTGGCTGCACTTCCAGAAGCTGTAAGCCCAAACCATCTCCGCACTTGATAACCAATTGTTCCACATCTGCAACAGCACCGCATGGCAATTCTTCTGGCATTGTTTTCCGAATGATATGCGAAGCATATACTTTCAGCCGTTTTCCATCCAGTGTGGTAAAACCAGTAATCCCACGAATGATATTGTGCAGTTTTGCCGCTGGTTCTGCAAAATGCAAAGCGGACATTTCTTTTGTAATTCTTCCCGCATACGAGGACTTTGCATCATCCTGCGACTCTGGCTGCAGGGTACCGGCTTCCAGTTTCTCCAACGTTTCCAGCAGTACCTTTGCTCCCAGTTCTGCCAGCCGATCATGCAGAGAGGCAAAAGTTTCATCCTCGCCAATCGGCAAAGCTGCCTTGATCAGCATATCGCCAGTATCCAAACCCTCTGCCATTTCCATAGAAGTGATGCCCGTTTCTGTTTCTCCGTTCAGCAGACACATCTGCATGGGCGCTGCACCACGATAAGCTGGCAGCAGAGAACCATGAATATTGATGCATTTGTATTTTGGCAAATTCAAAATACTCTTTGGCAAAAGCTGTCCATACGCCACAACCACAATGACATCTGGTGCAAGGGTCTGCAAGACCTGCATCGCCTGTTCTGCATCCTCGCCCTTCCGCAGGGAAAGCGGCTGATAAACCGGAACGCCAGCCCCCTCCGCAGCAACCTTCACCGGAGGCGGAATCATTTTATAGCCTCTCCCTTTGGGCTTATCTGGCTGGGTAAATACAGCCGCTACTGTATGCGGACTGTCCAGCAATGCTTGCAAACAAGGCACGGCAAAGTCCGGTGTTCCCATAAATACAATCTTCATATCTGATTATTCCTCTTCCGGTTCTACAAATTCGGTTACAATATCCACAAACAAATGTCCGTCCAGATGGTCATTTTCGTGACAGGCACATTGTGCTCCCAGATCTACAAATGCCATCTCATACCATTCGCCCCGCCGATTCTGTGCACGCAACCGACAACGTTTCGGACGGTCTACATAGCCCCACTTTTCCGGACAGGACAAACAGCCTTCTACAACATGCTGTTTTCCACTGACTTTGAGAATCTGCGGATTGATGGCTTCAATCATCTCCGGCAGTCCCAAATCCATAATAAACAGGCGTTTTGCAATGCCAACTTGCGGTGCAGCCAGTCCTACACCACCAGCATCTTTTAACGTTTCCTGCATATCGTCCAACAGACGGTGCAGGGATTCATCAAACTGTGTCACCGGTTTGCAAACCATGCGTAAAACCGGATCCCCTTCCTTGCGTATTCTACGAATTGCCATATTGAATACCATTCTCCTTTTTCTATTATACGCCAATGTCGCCGTTCATATCAGCATAAGCATACAGTTTTGAAAATGCTTTCTGTGTGGTGACCGCTGACAAAACAGTTCGTACTAATGTACGATATGGCTCAGTATTTTTGCATTTTAAAATCACACGATACCGATATTTCCCTTTTAACCGTTCATAGGGACAGGGAACTGCCCCCAAAACCCACAATGGCAGCGAAAAACCGGTTTGTTGGATATAGATTTGAATTTGCTGTACCGCTTCTTCTGCCGCTTTTGCAACACAAGCTTCGTCCTCTCCGGTAAAGCCCAGCACACATAAATCACAAAACGGCGGAAAGAGCAATGCTTTCCGAATTGCAAATTCCTGCTCATAGAATGCTGGATAATCCTGCCTTGCCGCCAATTGCAGCACATAATGATCCGGCAGAAACGTCTGCAAAATGGCACGACCTGCTGTTTCTCCTCGTCCGCTTCTGCCAACTACCTGTGTAATCAGCGAAAACGTCCGTTCATAGCTGCGAAAATCTCCGGCAAATAGAGCTTGATCAACCGACAAAACGCCCACCAATGTGACATCTGGAAAATCCAATCCCTTTCCAATCATCTGCGTGCCAACCATGATGTCATATTCCTTATTGCGGAACGCTGTAAATTTTTCCTCGTAAGCATAGCGAGAAACGGTGGTATCTGCATCCATTCGCAGCACTTTTGCATGGGGAAACAGTTCCTGTAACTGCTCTTCCATTTGCTGTGTTCCGAATCCCATTCGCCGAAACCGATTGCCACCGCACTTAGGACAATTTTCCACAATAGGCTGCATATGCCCACAATAATGACACATCAACTGGTCACTCACCTTATGATACGTCATCGGAACACTGCAATTGGGACAGTAAATCGGCTGGTTACAGTCACAGCAGCTGATAATCGTATGATACCCTCTTCGATTCAACAATAACAGTACTTGTTTCCCAGCAGAAATGGTTTCCTGCATGGCACGAATCAGGGGAGTGCTGAACGGTGTAGCATTGCCAAGCTGTCGTTCTTGATTCATATCCACCACAGTCACTTCCGGCAGCGGCATATTGCGATACCGCTGTTTCAGTTCCAGCAGCGTATAAATTCCTTTTTTTGCATAATAGTAGCTTTCAATGGACGGCGTTGCCGATGCCAGCAACAGCGGACAATGATGGGTCTGACAGCGTTTTCGAGCAACCGCAATCGCATGGTAACGAGGGGCATGATCGGACTTATAGGTACGTTCGCCCTCCTCGTCCACGATGATGATTCCCAATTTTTGCACTGGAGCAAACACCGCACTGCGTGTCCCGATTGCAATTTTTGCTGTACCAGCCTGCATTCGCTGATAGGCATCTTGCCGCTGCCGGTCAGATAATTCACTGTGCATGACAACCACCGCATCGCCGAACAAACTTTGAAACTGTCCAACAATCTGTGGTGTCAGGGCAATTTCCGGCACCAGTACAATTGCCTGCTTTCCTATTTGCAGCGTTTCTGCAATTAATTTTTGAAACACACGAGTTTTTCCGCTGCCGGTGACACCATGCAGCAGAAAATAGGCTGTTTTTTCCGAAATGACAGCTTGCAAAACCTGCTCCATCACTGCCTGTTGTGCATCCGAAAGTACAATCGCCGAAAGCGGCTCCGTCACAGCAATAGCTGTTGGCACTCTCTCTGCTGACTGCATCGTACAAATCACCAGACCGTTTTTTTCTGCGGATTGTACAACAGATTTTGTAATACCGCAGCGATGACACGCCTCTTTTTCTGACAGTGTACCGGATTCCTGTAGCAGCTTCACCAAGAGCTGCTGTTTCGGTGTCATCCTGCGTTCCGGCAGCACTTCCGGCAAGGATATCATCTTCACCAGCGATTCCTGTACTCTTGGCTTAGCCGCTGCAACCGTCTTCAAAAATCCCTTCTCCAACAGATTCCCTGCAAGTGGATTACGCAACAGCTTTTGAAAAGATGCTACTGTTTTTGTCTGCTGCAAGGCGTGATAATAGGCGGCCTCCTCCTCAGAAAGCGATACATCCGGTGCCGGTTCTGTCAGGATTGTTTTCTGTACAATTTGCAGCTGCATCCCAGCTGGTAAAATGGTACGAATCGCATCACAATAGGTGCAAAACGTCATCTCCCGCAGCCAAAACACCAAGTCCAGCTGTTCTTTCTGTAATACCGGCAATGTGTCCACAACAGAAAGAATCGACTTGACCGCAGACTCCGGCGAAGAATCTTGTATTTCCAGCACCATGCCAATCCGTTCCCGATTGCCTCTGCCGAACGGCACAATCACTCGGCAGCCAACTGCAACGGGTTCTGTCGCCTGATACGTAAACAGACGATCAAAAGAATAGGCAGTATCCCAAACTGCAACGCCCAAAAATACGGTCTCTGATGTTTCTATTGTCATGGATTAATTATGATTCAGATTCTCACTCTCGATAATCCGATACTTTCCAGCTGCCAATTCATCTACGGCTGTCTGTACTGGCTTTTCTTCCAGTGTTTTCTTTTGGTCATACAGCTCGTCTGCAATTTCTCTTGCACGCTTGGCAATGCCAACAACAACAGAATAACAGCTTTCATTTTTATTCATTAACTGACTCAAAGACGGTCTCAACATACTCATGATTCTAATACCTCTTTCACTTTTTCTTCTTTATTTCTATGACGGATTCGCTCCGCAGCAATGATTTGTAAAATCTCTTCTGCTGCCGATTCTACCTCATCATTGATGACAAGATAATCATACTGAACGGCACACGGAAGTTCCCGATCGACCTGTGCAATCCGTTCCTGAATGGTTTCCTCTGACTCCGTTCCTCGCCCATAAAGCCGCCGTTTTAACTCTGCTATACTGGGCGGTGCAATGAAAATCGAAACGGCATCGGGACAATTTTCTCGCACCTGTGCTGCACCGACCACCTCAATTTCCAGAATCACATCTTTTCCTTCGTTTCGCATAGTTTCTACTGCTTCTCTTGGTGTTCCATAATAGTTTCCGCAATATTCTGCGTGTTCCAGTACACCGTTCTGTGCAATCAACGTTTCAAATTGTTCCTTTGAAACAAAATGATAGTGCACGCCATCTACTTCGCCTTCTCTTGGCTGCCGTGTGGTCATTGAAATGGAATAATATAAATTCTGTTTCTTCATGACTTCCTTTAAGACAGTTCCCTTTCCACAACCAGACGGACCAGAAATCACCAGTAACAATCCCTTCTGCACTGCAAAAACACCAGCCCTTCTATTCCATATTCTGAATTTGTTCCCGTATTTTTTCAATCTCAGACTTCATTTCTACCACAAGTTTTGTGATGTCCAGATTTTGTGCTTTGGAACCGATGGTATTGACTTCCCGATTCATTTCCTGCACCAAAAAATCTAATTTTCTGCCCACCGGCTCTTCTGCTGACAAAAGTTGTTCGCACTGTTGCAAGTGACTGTGCAACCGAACAGTCTCCTCATCAATTGCCACTTTTTCTGCAAATACAGCTGCTTCTGTCACCAGCCTCTGGGTATCTATACACTGATCCTCCAGTAAAACCGCTAATTTTTGATATAAGCGATCATAGTATTTCTGCTGCATAGCAGGGGCTGCTGCCTCTATTATGGTAAGGTTTTCCGTAATTTTCTGCAAGCGAAGCTGTACATCCTGCCGCAGCTTTTCGCCCTCGGTCTGCCGCATGGTTAAAAACTGCTGCAAGGCTTCCTGTAGTGCTACTTCCGTGTCCTGCCAAATCACATCTTCTTCCATCTCCAGCTTTTGCACCGTACAGACATCCGGCAAACGCAACAAAGTAGAAAGTGTCAAATCATCCTGTAATTGCAACGTTTCATTGGCTTCTCGCAATGCGGTGCAATAAGCATTTGCCATATCCAAATTGACAGACACAGTGCTGACAGCAGAACTTGGAAGCTGTATTGTCAAATTTACTTCCACTTTGCCCCGTGCAGCGACCTGCTGCACACATTTTTTTACTCGTTCTTCCAGAAAGCCATACGCTCTTGGTAATCGTATCGTACACTCCAGAAAGCGATGATTGACGGAACGCACTTCCGCCAAAATATCTACGCCGTCTGCCAAAAAATGCCCTCTTCCGAAGCCGGTCATACTTTTGATCAAACTGATGCCCTCATTTCTGCATAAAAATTGCAACAGGAATGCCATTCCTGCTGATGTAAAATTCCAGAATTCCCTGCTGTTCGGCAGACATTCCGGCTATCATGTATAATTTACTATTATAGCATTTTTCACGAAAAAAATCAAGGCTATTCCTGAAAAGAATTCCATTTCTTTTCTTCCCTTGTTTGTCCCAAGTAATAGAAAAAATATCTTGCGGCGAAGTCAAAAAATTTTATAAATAAAAAGCGAAGGCTGCTGCAATTTCTTGCAGCAGCCCCAAAAGATTGACAAACAATGAATTTTTAATAAATCAACGTAACGCTTTCGAGTTCCATATTTCCCCAGTAGTTGAAAATCTGAATGGTATCCTGCGGATTTGTAATCTCAAAAGAAATCGTGTTGTCATCGTTCAAATCAGCAGCACTATAATCCAGTTGTACAGTCCATCCACCTAATACCAACTTACCACCGAATCCATAACCAACGTCACCCTTCAGCTGCAATACAATTTTCTTGATTGCAGACGGCTGATAAGCAGCCAGCGAATAAGAATTGCCGTATTTCACATCAGTTAATACCACTTGATCTTTAGATGCTTCAGCTGTAGTAGTCTGTTTCATTGTGGTCTTTTCTGTTGTTACAGTTGCAGCAACAGTTGTAGTAGTGGCTTTGGTAGTTGTAACAGCAGTTGTGGTAGTTGCCTCAGTAGTTGTTGCTTTTGTGGTTGCAACAGTATTTGTAGTTGTTGCCAGAGTTGTTGTTGGCTGTGTGGTTACAACTTCTGTTTCTGCTCCATAATAGAGTGTTACATTTTCCAGTGCACCCAAACCATAATAGTTATAAATGGTCATCTGCTTCTGTGGATTCTGAATGGTAAAGAGAATAGAACCATCTGTCAAATCGCTGTAAGCAATCGGATGCTGTTCAGACCATCCGCCCAATACCAAGCAACCGCCGGCATTTGGAACAACATTTGTGAACTGCAATCCAATTGCAGTAATGTCCTCTGCATTGTAAGCAGACAGATCATATGCTGTTCCATATTCTACATCCGTCAGTACCACTGCCTTTTGAGCATCTGGCTTTGTTGTGGTAATTGTTGTAGTCGGCTGTGCTGTAGTAGTTGTTGTAGTTGTAGTTGTTGTCGGCTGTGCTGTAGTAGTCGTAGTAGTTGTTGTAGTCGGTTGTGAGGTAGTAGTCATAGTTGTTGTTGTCGGTTGTGAGGTAGTAGTCATAGTTGTTGTCGGTTGTGCGGTAGTAGTTGTAGTTGCAGTCGTTGTCGGCTCTTCTGTGGTAGTTGTAATGGTCGTGGTTGTCGTGGTAGTCGTTGTCGTGGTTTCTGTTGGCGTTGTTACAATCGGATCGCCACCCTCATACTGTACCACTGTCAAGAAATTAGTACACTGATAATAATCGCTATCTGGTGAACTCTTTCCATAAGCCTGAATGACATTCTTTGTCCCCAGTTCACTGTTCAAATAAGCAGCCGGTACTGTTACAGTTGCACTTCCATTTTCTGCTTTTACCGTATCTATATACTGGTTGTTCACATAAATTGCCATATAGCTTGCTTCCCAGCTGTTGTCCACTGCTGCCGTTACCTGAATATCTCTGCCTGCTGGTACCTTTGCTCCACCGGTAATCACAGAAATATCATCTGCTTCCAATGCAGAACCATCTACATTCTGGGCAGTCACATGCAGATTGCTGCTGACTGTTCCGCTCAAACTGCTGACAGCACTTTCTTCTGTTGCAAACTGCTCATCCATCCAAGAAAGCCGATTTGCAAGCCATGTTGTCATGTTCTCATATTCTGCGGTAAAACCGTTCAAGTAACCAGCGGTATCCTGCCATTTTGCGGAGTCCGCCAAACCGGAAGCATACAGATACTCATAAGTCTGATTCACAAAGCTATCCGGATCATCTGCATCCACATAAGAATGAATCAGATCGTGGTGATTCCAATAATACTCCTGTTCCTTAATAGCAAAATAACTATTCTTCCCAATCTCATAGTACCAAGTGCCAGCCCATTCACCTTGTCCCCACCATGTATTATAATTCAATGTCGGCCATGAACTAATATTACAACCAGAAGACCAGTCAAAATCCCAAACTGGTGAGAAATACAGTTTACCATCTTCAATATAGAAATAATTGCTGCGGTGTCCAATCTCATTCATGAAAACCATGCAGGTTGTCCAATAGCTGTACATGGAATCCATATCACAAAGAGAATTATAGGAAACTGGAATGCCGTCAATCGTCGTATTTCCTGTTTTACTATATAATGCATTTTCAAAGGTCTGTACAGTATCCTTTACACTCTGCATCATGGTTTCATTGGTATTCAAAAATTCCGGATACTTGCAGGCAATTCCAACGCTTTTTCCTGTGCTAAAATTGGAAATCTCATCTTTTGCGTCTGTTGCCAATTCCATCAGATAACCATCTACGTTTGCAATTTTCTCTTGCAGCACATCCCAATCCGAATACATTGCTGCAACATCATAATCCATTCCGTTGAAAGTTACCACACCAGTTGTCATCCAACCGAGATTTTCCTTCATGTAGTCTTCCATATCACCAATTACATCTTTGTCAGTGATACCAGAAACAGCACAAACATCATCTGCTGCCGCTTCAGCAGCATCTTCATAGTTGAAAATATTTACTCGATTTTCATCTACGCGAACCTGTTCGCAGAGCTGATAATTTCCGACATACTCGCCGTTCATAACCACATCTACAAAAACAGAATCCATTGCAGAACCGCCCAGACTTTGTGCTAAATTGTTTGCTGTGTAATTCCGCATTAAGCTTTCATCTGCATAGTTTGCCATGAGTACCCAATGTTTCTGCTTTCCCATACCAAACAAGCTGGTTTTTTTATCCAACTTGATTTTATACGGTTTCTTTGGGAACCACCAAGTAGAAGAACCACGCCCTTTGATTTCAATTTTTCCATCATAGAGCTGCTTTTCCTTTGAATACTGGTCATTTCCTTGAATTCGCATATCTGCATCAAAATAGGTATTATGTGATGCATCTGCGTGCATTGCGTTTACATCCGGGCAGTCAATATAAACCACCGGCAGATTACTGCAATACATTCCATTGCTTGCCAGTACCGTGCCGTCTTCTGCAACTGCTTCAACTGTTAGAAACTTTTCCAAATCTGCATCTGTTATGGTATATGTCTCCCCGGTTGAAACAGTTTCCCCGTCCAGATACCAAACAAGATGACACCCTTCTATGCCAGCAACTGTAACAGAAACTTCTGTACCAACTGTGGCATATGTATTGTTAAATGTAACAGACGGTTCCTGCACCGTCTCTGTGTCTGCTGCCGTTGTGGCATCTTCTGCTGCCTGTACAATGACAGACATTCCTGCCCCCATTGTGGAGGAAACAGCGAGAAAAGATGCCAACAAAACTGGCAAAATACGATGAAGATTTTTCATATCATGAACACCCTCCTTATTAAGTTGTTATCTATATTATACAGGAAATTTCAAGGAATTTCAATTGATATTGTAAAAAGTGTTGTACATTATTTTGTGAATTTTATATTCCATTTTTTACCTATTTTTAAACAATATATCTATTTATTATATATTTTTATCGATGTATCTTTTTTCTCCAGCGTATCTGACAGTTCTTCTGTTTCTTTTTGCTGGGATAATTTTCGATTAGTATCGTTTTTCAAAATTGTGTAAATCACAGAGGTCAATGGAATAAAAAGAATCATACCGAATACTCCAAACAAATTCTGCCCAAGCAGTACAGCAACTAACACCCAGAAGGAAGAAAGTCCGACAGAATTTCCTACAACTTTCGGATAAATAAAATGGCCCTCAATAAACTGTACAACAAGATAAACGATAATACATAGCAATGCTTTCCACGGATCAATCATCAAATTCAGTAATGCTCCGGTACAACATGCCAAAAACGCTCCTACAAACGGAATAAAAGAACAAATTGCTGTTAACACCCCAATCAAACCGGAATAAGATATGCCACAAATTGCAAATGCCAAAAACATCAGTACACCTAAGATGACTGCTTCCAAGCCCTGCCCACACAAAAAGCTACGAAATGTCTGACAAATTAATTGACAAGTATCTTTTATTTTCTGACAAGTCTTTTTTTGTAGATTTGCTGTCATCAATTTATCTAATTGTCTACCAATTTTACGTTTTTCCAGTAATAAATAAATGGCAAGAATAAATCCAACTACAGCATCTACTACCACACTTGCTGTGCTGGCAGCAGCAGAAAAGATCGTTGGTACCCAATTGCCAACCCCAACAATCAGCTTTTGCAGCAATTGTCCCTGTTCTGCATTTTTCAGCCATGCTTCCAGTAAAGCAGTATCAATTCCATAATTCGCAAGCTGATCCATCCACTTCGGTAAGTTTATCTGCACTTTATTGTAAATATCACTGATAGAGTGCACCAATGCCGGAATTACAATGACACAAACTGCAACCAATACAATTGCAACAGAAAGTAATGTCAAAACCAAACTAATACTATCCCAAAAACGTTCACTGTGCTGTTTTTTGGCATGTTTTTGCAACAAATTGCGATATCCATTCATCGGAATATACAGAAAAAATGCCATGACACCGCCAACCAAAACCGGCTGAATTAGTTCAAATAAAAAGGAAAATGCAAAAGATGCTTCTTCAAAATTCGCAAGAATCAGAAAAACAGCAGCAATAAAAAGAACAACTGCAAAGACTTTTCGTTTCCATTGTTTCATAGATATGCCTCATTTCATACAATCATTTCATTTTTTTGCGGTACTGATACCGGCGATATTGATTTTGAAAGAACTGCCAGAAATCTTTTCCAAAAAACAATAGGATATTTGCAAACGCAAATAGAATAGAGAGCCTTCCTGACCAACTGCTCATGATAAATTCTATCAACAAAAAGGCAACGTCCAGCCATGCCAACCATTTCATTTTAACGGGCAAAATAAAAAACAGCATGATCTGAAAATCTGGATAGAGCAGAGCGAATGCCAGAAACAGTGAAAAATTCAAATAGGTATTGCCAACATAGCCTGTAATCAAACCAGATAAAATCGTACCGATTACACCACAGAAATAGAAAACATTAAAACGAAAACTCCCCCACTGTCGTTCCAAACCGCTACCAATCAGCCAATAAAAATACATCGAAAACAAAATCCAAAGCGGACTGGAATCCATCGGAATAAACAAAAAAGATAAAATCCGCCAAACTTCTCCATGAAAAATGGCAGAACGATCAAAATAAAGATACTGGGAAAGCGTTACTCCATCGTATTGTACACTGAGAAATAAATCCGACACAAATACGACTGCCATACCCACCAAAATTAAATTCATCAGATTGGGAATGGAAAATCGTCCAATTTTCCGCTCTAATCGCTCCAACCATGTAGACTGCATATGCATGCTCCTTTCTGTTTCCCCCGTTCGATAGACCTTTCTTTTTCACAGCAAACCTGCACTGTATATCATTTTACACAATCCTCTGTTACAAAATCAAAAAATATGATTCTGCACTCCAACTTAGTATAAAACATTATAGCATACTTTCTGCAAAAAGCACAACAAAACATAGAAAATTAACATTTCAGAAAAATAAAACGTCATTCCAGTTTTATTCCAGACATGACGTTTTAAATCTATTCCATTTTATTGAGACATGATTCGATTACAACGTACTGTCACACGCTCCGCACCACTAAGCGTACAAGTAAACAATGTCAAGTCCCAGTCTCCTGCCTCCATTTCAGCTGTTGCAGTATCTGGCAAAATCTCTGTCTGTATCACCTGATAATGATATACATTTCCTTGCATATCGGTAAAATCCACAAGATCGCCGCTATCCAATTGTCGTATTCTTCCAAAATGAGTATTATAATTATGTGCTGCAACAATCATATTATCTGTCAGATAACTTCCGGCATAACGGCAAGGCGTATACCGCAACTGGTCATACACATAATGATTAAAAATTGGAAGTTCTATCTGCAAAGAAGGAATAGAAAGCAATCCAATATACCATTCACCATCAATTTCATACCATGTTTCTTCTGCATCTGCCATATAAAAAGAGTCTTCTGTTGTATAAGCTTCCCAAGCATCTGCAATGACAGGTCGAGTAGTTGTCTGAGAGGCAGCATTTTCAGAAGCTATCACAGAGCCGGCTGCATCCGTATAAAATGGTGGCATTGTTGTTGTTGTTTGCTGTGTTTGTACTGGTACAACTGTGGTAGAAATGGGCTTGTTTTCACCATCTGAGATTTCCGATGCAGACAATGCAGATTTCAATTCCTCCCGAATTTCTGCCGCAATTTCTCCGCTGTGGCTGCTTTCATACCAATTCCAGACAGCAAGAGACAGTGCTGCTATCAGCAGCACTGCCCCCGCCAGCATTACATAATGTCCTGCTTTTAATCTTTTCATGCATCAATCCTCTTTTTTATCCATTCGCCAGCCAACTCCCATTAAAACCAATCCACCAACTGCCATACAAGGCACAGGCCACCAAAGCTGCCCGGTTGCCGGAAGCTTTGTGGTTGTGGTCGTCGTTGTGGAAGTCGTACCGCTTGTAGTACTGGAAGTGGTATGACTGGTAAGTGTGGTGCTACTTGTTGTTGTCGTGATTTCTGTACTGGTTGATGTGGTTTCTGTTCCTGTATCACTGCTTGTAGTAATCGTTTCCGTTGTCGTAGTAGTTGTTGTGGTATCTGTTGTTGTAGAGGTCAATGTCTGAGAACCAGTATCATTATGCGAATTTACTATCAGAAATTGTGTTTCATTTTGTTTATAGACAACCAAATAATTATCTGGCACAAAGACTTCCTTTACATGCCATTCTTCCAACTCACTGGCTTCCCAGGAATACGACCAGTTATTTTCTGCATTCAAAGTGATTTCTTTCATCATCTGATCATTACAATACAGCTGAACGAGCAGATCTGCTGGACGATCCGACATCTGATTTTCATCATGCAACCAAACTTTGCTCAATGTATACATCACAGAGGAAGAGGTTTGAAATGGTCTGACTGTAAACTTTGGATAAGCATTCCAGTTAAAAGTGGTACTACCGTCTTCTGTTGTCAGATGCAGCAATGCTGGAGCTGGAATATACCGTTTCTCGCCCACAACAACCGGCTTTCCAGTAATGAGATATACACCAGTTTCCAGTGGTGCAAATGAAACCGTACCATTGGCATCCGTTTTTCCGGTTGCAAGTGGTGGAATGGCATCGACCGCAGCCAAATTCGCTAAAGTATCCGCTGCATCCTGTACCGCAGCTGTTGTATCCAACTTTCCACTGACTGGATAGTCTGCAAAATCGTCATCTAATACCAATTCACCATTTGCATGATAATCGCCGACACGATACAGCTTCCATGGCATATCCGGCAAAACCGTATCCTGTTCTTTACAAATCAGTGTCAGGGTTCCGTCAGCAGCAGCGGCTGAAGACATTGGCGTCAGCCAGAAGCAGAGAAAGAACACAAGAGCTGCCGCACTATAGGCAATTCGGGAAAGGCATTTTCTTTGCATCATTCGCACATTCACTCACCATCTTTCAAATTTTTCTCATTGTATAATAGAGAAAGCGGATTTTCGTGTGGGAATTTCCGTTTTTTCTGCTTACCACTCATGCCCCAGAAAATCAATAAGCCCAACAGCAGCGGAGCAGAAAGACAAGGTACAACCAGCATTGGATCCAGCTGTACAGCATCTGCGGAAACGGTTGCATGAGACTGATATTTCGTTTCAATTCGTCTGGAGCGAATCAACAGACGATGGGAATTGACACCGTAAGGCGTACAAGTCATCAAGGTGACCATATCTCGTTCTGGTTCAATATAGAGGTTTTCGACTTCTTCCGGCAG
>JAEDGE010000156.1 GCA_016297675.1 Oscillospiraceae bacterium | reverse complement strand
TACAGTTTTCTACATAGCCCTCGGTGTAGACATCGATGCCGACGGTCTGATAATAGACTTTGATATATCGT
This sequence comes from Oscillospiraceae bacterium, assembly GCA_016297675.1. GTDB lineage: Bacteria > Bacillota > Clostridia > Oscillospirales > Ruminococcaceae > Ruminococcus_C. The sequence continues at coordinate 4,252 of JAEDGE010000156.1, read as the reverse complement.
CCTGTTTTGACTACTCGATAGAGTGCCTGCCGATGCAGTTCAATTTCCGTACCCCGCATACTGAAGTAGAGTACCAGATTTCGTTTTTCAATAAAGGCATTGTGAAAATAGCTGCCATCCATGCCTGCATATGGGGTCGTGCTGACAGTGCCTGCAGGCGGATATAGCCCGTCTATGTTGGAAATCATATACTGATTTGCTGTGTTCGTCATCCGGATGCGTTCTCCGGCTTGGTTCTCCAGAATCAAAGAAAATCGCATTCGTATCACCTCACACATTGATGGCATTGCGGGTCTGGCGGAAGAGCTCCAGTCTGGATACCGGTTTCAGACCGTTGTTTGTCTGGTTGACGGTTCGGCTGTTGTCATTGTTGTTAATGATGGTGGTGGTACCGCCTACAGCGGTTCCTCTCAGCATTGCTTCAGAATCTTCTAAACGATACTGCAAATCGCTCTGCATCGTGACGGAAATTCCTTCTGCAACGGAAGACATGGCTTTTTCTACAAGCTTTTTACTTTTCTCAATCCCATCTGCGAGTCCCTGCATAAAGTCTGGCATCCAGCTTTCAAAGTCTGTCAGCGGGCCTTTGTCCGGAACGGAAAAGTGGAGAAATTCCCGAATGGTATCTGCAACGTTGACCACAGCATCTACAAGGTATCCAATCATGTATTGAATCCCATCAATGATTCCCCCTATAATATCTGCTCCCCAGTTCCAAGCATCCGAAGCAAGTCCTCTAACCCAATCAATTGCCCCGTTAAAACCGTCCACAATGGCATTCTTGATGCCCCAGATTTTGTCTGATACTCCATTTTTGATGTTGTCCCAGATATTTGATATGGTGGATTCTATCGTTTGCATCACAGAAGAAATCTTGCCGTGAATGGATTCCCAGATGTTAGAAACGATGGATTTGATAGTTGTTAAAGCGGAAGAAACCTTCTCAGAAATATGATCCCATGCACTTGAAATCGTATTTCTGATTGTACCCATCACAGCGGAAATTCCACCAGAAATCGTATTCCAGATGGTTTCAATCAGTGCCTTTAATGTGTTCAGTACCACGTTGATACGGTCTTTGATATCGTTCCAGATGGTTGAAAACGTTTCTTTTAATCCATCTAAAAGTGGTTCTAAGAAAGAAACAATGCCGTTCCAGATGGTTTCGATTAAGGCTTTTATGAAGTCCAGTTTTTCCTGAATCGTATCCGTAATGGCTGTCCAAATGCTGTAGAAAATGTCACGGATGCCTTCTAAGATTGGCGTTAAGAACGAAACAATCCCATCCCAGACCTCTGATATTTTTTCTGAAATCCAATCCATCGCACGTCCGATCAGGATTTGAATGGCTTCAAAAATGGTTTCAAACAGATAGGCAAACGCATCCAGAAGTGGTTTGATGGTTTCATAAATCGCATTCCAGATCGTAGTGATAATATTGTAGACTTCCTGTATTTTGGTAGAAACCGTCATGTAAATGGAGTGGAAGATGGACGCAAAAAAATCATGAACGGATTGAAAAAGCGTTGTGATAAAGGTTTTTACAGATGTAAAAATATTTGTGGCGGTTGTCTGGATAGAAGTAACCGCGGCATGAAAGGTAGTAGAAATTCCTGACCAGATTGCACCGAAAAATGCTTTGATGCTGTTCAGCTTGTCGGTAAAAAACGTTTGAAGATTCGTCCAGAGATTGTAGAAAACCGTTTTTACAGAGGTCCAGAGGGATGACCACGATGTGCCAAACCAGCCCAGAAAAACGTTTGTAATATTTTTTATCGTGTTGAAGATGTTTGAAATCTTATTCCAAACCCCTGTCAAAATGGAAGAAACAATACCTTTTACGCCATCCCACATTTGATTCCAGTCGCCGCTAAACAGACCGATAAATACATCAAGAATGCCAAGAATGACGCCGGAAATAGTTTCAAAAGCATCCGCAATATACTGGAATACGCCCTCAAAGTAAGGGGCAAGCATATCACAGAGACCCTGCCATGCTGCTTTGAGTGCTTCTGTGAAGCTTCCAAAATCAAAACCAAGGGCGTTGATACGATCTAAAATACCTTGTGTCAGGTTAGAGAATGTGGTTTTAATTTGTTCCCAGATACCGATAATGTTGTTGCGAAAATCTTCATTGGTGTTCCATAGATGTACAAAAGCAGCAACTAAAGTGGCGACTGCTGCCACAATCGCAAGAATGGCAGCAGTCGGAAGGCTTAATGCACCGGACAAAGCCGTAAATCCAGTTTTCACGCTGTTTAGTGCTTTTGGAATCTTTGCGAAAATCTGCAAAAAGGAACCGATACCGGAAATAACCTTTCCAAGAATCGTGAGGAACGGTCCAAGCACCGCAATGACAGCTAAGACTTTTAAAATGGTTGCCTGTGTTTCCGGAGACAAAGCGGAAAGTCGTTCTATGACATTCCGAAGCGCATCTAAAATATCACGAACCACGGGAAGTAGAATCTCACCCAATTTGGTACAAAGTTCTACGGCAGTAGCTTTTACCTGTGAAATCTGGGAGGCGGTAGTTGCATACCGCTGTTCGGCTTCGTTCTGTAAAGCGTTATTTTCTTCCCATGCCTGATTCGCTGTGTCAATGGCACTGCTCATCAAGTCACCGGAAGAACTCATTGCAAGAATCGCATTGCTCAAACGGATTTCCGTTAAGCCCATATCGTTTAGAATTTCGACCGCATTTTTTCCATTCCGTTCCGTATCATTTAAGCCTGTAATAAAGGCTGACAGAGCCTTGACAGAATCTTCCCCATAGGCTTTTTGAAATTCCTGCGTAGACATACCGGCGGTCTCTGCAAACTGATTCAGTTTAGAAACATTGCTGATACAGTCACTTAATTCGTCAGAAGTCATGCCACAACTGTCTGCCAACGCTTTAAAATCCTTTGAAGAGTTGGATTGCATCAGTTGTAAATCACGAAGGGAATAACCGGTACGGTCAATGGCAGCTTGTGAACTCTCAAAGCTCAAAGAAGCAACGTTTAATATCTTTAGCAGTTTTGACCATGCACTGCCGCCGGCTTCTGCTTCAATACCAGCAGAAGAAAGTGCAGTTGCCAAAGCCATAATTTGTGGTTCTGTCAAACCTGTGATTTCTCCGGCAGAGGCGAGGCGGGTTGCCATTGCGACGATATCGGATTCTGTCGTTGCAAAGTTGTTTCCAAGGTCTACAATAACGGAACCCAGATTGTCGTAGTGATCTGCGCTCATCTGTGTAATATTTGCAAACTTCGCCAAAGCAGAAGCAGCTTCTTCTGCACTTAAGTTGGTAGAATCCCCCAGCATGACCATGGTTTCTGTAAAGGAAAGAACATCATTGGTTTTGATGCCAAGCTGTCCGGCTGCTTCGGAAACCGCTGCAATATCTGTAGCACTGGAAGCAGTAGATTTTGATAAATCCAGAATGCCCTGTTTAATTGTGGACAGCTGTTCATCTGTACCATCTACGGTTTTCTTGACGCCAGCAAAAGCATCTTCAAAATCAACAGCCGCTTTTGTAGCTCCGACAAGGACACCGGAAGCGGCTGCACTGAGCGGCGTTAATTTGGTTCCGATATCGGAAATTTTGTCACCGACAGACTGCATCTTTTCTCCAACATCAGATAGTTTCACCAAAGCAGATCTGGATTTGGCGGCTTGGTCTTCCAAATTTTTCAGTTTGTTTTCTGTATCAATGATCTCTCGTTGGAGTGCATCGTACTGTTCCGGAGAAATGGGGCGTCCAAACTCCTCATCTACATTTTTAGCAGATTGTTTCAGGGCAGCCAATTTCTGTTCTGTCTCTTCAATTTCTTTTTGAAGGGCATCATACTTCTCTTTTGAAATGCTGCCGTCTGCAAGCTGTTTTTCTGCCTCTTCTGCTTGCTTTTTCAGCTTTTTGAGTTTCTCAGCAGTATCCTGAATTTCGCTTTGAATCGGTGTGTACTTCTCTTTCCATGCATCATAGTTTCCGGCGGTTTTGGCTGCCTCCTCATTAGCAATTTTCAAAGCCTGTAATTTTTCTTTTGTTTCTGAAATGGCATCCTTCAGGAGTCGTTGCTTCTGGGAGAGCAATTCTGTATTCGTTGGATCCAGTTTCAGCAAATTGTTGACATCCCGCAATTGCGATTGTGTGTTTCGGATATCTTTATTGACTGCTTCTAAGGATTTGGATAAGTTTGTGGTATCCCCACCGATTTTTACCGTAATCCCTTTGATACGGTCTGCCATAGAAATTCACCTGCCTTTCTAAAAA
>JAEDGE010000155.1 GCA_016297675.1 Oscillospiraceae bacterium | reverse complement strand
TCATCTCATTGCCTTTTAAGATGACAGGGCTTTTATCATTTAGTTGAATCGTTCATCAATGACACGAGCTGTTTTCTTCGTACTGCGAGGTAAAACACCAATTTCCACTACTTTTACAATTGGTGTAAAGCCAATCCGGCTTTTCACTTTTTCTGCAATATTGTGGCTGAGTTCTGTAAAATCCATATCACCGGTGGATTCTACATAAATTCGCATGGTGTCCTTTCCATCCAGATGAGAAATCCGAATTTGATATTCGCTGGAAATTTCATGGAATGTCCCCAGAATTTCTTCAATCTGATTTGGAAATACGTTTACACCTTTAATTTTCATCATATCATCGGTTCTGCCCATGATAACATCAATTCTTGGAAATTTGCTGCCACATGCACAGGTGCCGGGGATGATTCTGGACAAATCGTGTGTACGATAGCGAATGAGCGGTGCCCCTTCTTTAACCAGTGTGGTAATGACGATTTCACCGATTTCACCGTCCGGCAGATTTTCTCCCGTCACTGGATCAATGATTTCCAAATAAATGAAATCGTCCCAATAATGCATACCGCAGTTTTCTTTGCAGCTGATGCCAATTCCCGGTCCATAGATTTCTGTCAGACCGTAGATATCATACAGTTCAATGCCCAGTTCACTGGAAATTCGATCTCGCATTTTCTGACTCCAGCGTTCGGAACCGATGACCCCTTTTTTCAGGTGGATTTGATCTTTTATGCCACGCTTAGCAATTTCCTCTGCCAATAACAGAGCATAAGAAGAGGTGGAGCAAAGGACTGTACTCTCCATATCCATCATCATTTGCAGCTGTTTTTCCGTGTTACCCGGTCCCATGGGAATGACCATTGCCCCTAACTTTTCGGCACCATTTTGGAAGCCAATTCCAGCTGTCCACAGTCCATATCCCGGTGTGACTTGAATGCGGTCTTTTTTCGTAATCCCAGCTGTTTCATAACAGCGTTTGAATTGAATCGCCCAATCATCCACGTCCTTTGCGGTATAAGGGATGATAACTGGTGTACCGGTTGTGCCGGAAGAAGAGTGAATCCGGACGATTTCTTCCTCCGGTACTGCCATCAGTCCCAGCGGATAGGCATCCCGTAAATCTTTCTTTTCCGAAAATGGCAGTTTTGCAAATTCTTCCGATGTATGGACACTCGTCATGCCAGCAGCTTCCAGTTTTTTACCGTAAAAACTATTGGAACGTATTAGGGCTTGTATCCGGTCATTGACCTGTTCTAATTGTGTTTCTGTAATTTTCATAGTGGCATTCCTCTCTTACCAGCTTTATTTTTGCACATATTCCAGTGCTTTCCGGTTCAGTTCTCGAAACTGTGGTTTTACAGTTCGTTCCATTGCTTCCTGTACTTCTGCCAATGTCAATGGCAGAATTCCACTTCGCAGAACGGTTCCCAACATAATCATATTCAGCACCTTGGGAGAACCAATTTCCCGACAAGCTGCATCACCATCCAGCACGGTTACTTGTTTGGTTTGCCGCTGTAAATACGCAATCATTGTCTCCGATTCGTAAGCATTGCCATTGAGTGTTGCCATTACAGGCTGAATGGGATGGGCATTTACGATAATACAGCCATCCGGTTTCAAATACGGCAGCATTCGGACGGTTTCTGCTGGTTCAAATCCAATGAGTAGATCGGCTGTTCCACGAGGAAACATGGGACTGTATAAGTTTTCGCCCATTCGCAAAAAGCTGAAAACACTGCCGCCTTTTTGTGCCATACCAATGGTTTCCGCACTCATCACTGGAATGCCTTTTGCCATGGCAGCCGATGCCAACAGTTTGGAAGTCAGAACGATGCCCTGACCGCCGACACCACAGAGTAAGATATTATTACGCATGGCATTCACCTCCAATCGCAGATACCGGGCAAACTTGTGTACAAACACCGCATCCGGTGCAGAGTGCCTGTTCAATCTGTACTTTGCCGTTTTGCAAAACGATTCCCGGACAGCCCAGTGTACAAATACATTTTTTGCACTGGATACACTTGCTTTCGTCGATTTCAGCCGGCTTACTGGATGGAATCAAAACTGCACAAGGTGATTTGAAAAGAATTGCTTTCACGCCATCCTGTGCTGCCACTCGCTTTACGCAGGCAATGGCTTCTTTTAGATGCAGAGGATTCACGACCTCCACGGTCTTGACGCCAATGCCGTGCAATGTTTCTACAATGCTGACCTTGTCTACTACCTGCCCCATCATAGTTTTCCCAGTGCCGGGGTGCGGCTGATGACCAGTCATTGCAGTAGTGGAGTTGTCCAGAATGACCAATGTCATATTTGCCTGATTGTATACGGCATTCACCATGCCGGTAATGGCAGAGGCAAAGAAGGTAGAGTCACCTACAAAGGCAAAACAAGCAGTATCTGGCTCTATTTTTCCAATTCCCTGTGTGATATTGACACCGGCACCCATACAGAGACAGGTATCAACCATATCCAGCGGCATGGCATTTCCCAGTGTATAACAGCCGATGTCACCGCAAAAGACACTTTTCTTTCCCTTCATGGCTTCTTTTACCGCAAAGAAAGAGGCTCTGTGTGGACATCCGGCACAAAGAACCGGCGGACGGACAGGCAGTTCTGGCGGCGTTTCCAGTTGCAATGGTTCTGGTTGCTTCCATCCCAGAAAAGCTGCCAGATTAGCAGCCACGCTGTCACAGGAGTTTTCGCCTGCCGAAGCGACATCATGTGTCAGTTTTCCACGTATCTTTGTGGAAAGATGATATTTTCCACAGAGATACGTCAGCTCTCGTTCAATAACTGGGTCGAGTTCTTCCAGACAGAGAACCTCATCCAAGTCTGTTAAAAACTGCACTGCCAGTGATTCCGGAAATGGAAATGGAGTTGCAACTTTTAAAATACGAGGGGCAGATTTGTCATGCAGGGCTTCCATCGTATAGGAAAAACTGATGCCATGTGTGGCAATGCCTTTTTTACAGGTAGTATTTGTAGACGGAATGATTTTGTTTTTTTCATAGGAAGAAAAAACTTCTGCCAATTTCTCATTGCGTGCTTCTATTTGTATGTGATTCTGATAGGAGAGTTTCGGGAAAATTACCCATCTCGAAGAGTCTTTTTGAAAGCCTTCCGGCTTATTTACAACATATTCTATCTTATCCTTTACCGTAATAGAGGCATAGCCGTGACAAACTCTGGTTGTTGGGCGAAACAGAACGGGTGTATGGTACTGTTCAGAGTAGGCAAATGCTTCTTGTATCATATCATATGCTTCTTGTACGCTGGAGGGATCGAAGCAAGGGAGTTTGGAAAAGGCTGCAAAATGACGGGTATCCTGTTCGGTTTGAGAAGAAATGGGGCCTGGATCATCTGCTACCAAAATTACCATGCCACCCTTTACGCCAATATATGCTAAGCTCATCAGCGGGTCAGAGGCAACATTTAACCCCACTTGTTTCATGGTTACCATCGTTCTTGCACCGCAATAAGCAGCACCGGCAGCCAGTTCTAAGGCTGCTTTTTCGTTGGTAGACCATTCCACATAAATTTCACCGTTGTTTTGTTTTGCTGTGGTTTCCAGCACTTCGGTGGACGGTGTTCCAGGATAGCCTGAGACAACGTTCAAACCGGCAGCCAATGCCCCCATAGCAATAGCTGCATTTCCCATTAAAAATTCTGTATGCATGTTGATTCATCCAATCTTATTTGACATTTTTGGAGTGATCACTGTTGGACAGTAAGATCATTCCAATTGACTCTTTCTTTATTATAGGGGAATTATCGTGTAAAGTCAAGAGTGGATGTTTATTTTATATAAAGGATTTTGAATTGCATCAAGCAGAATCGTAAATAACAGCTGTCTGCAGCTGTATAACGACTATTTTCGAGATATAGATTTTATTTTGGTTGTTTTATATAAAAACAATTTTTTATGTTGATTCGATATAGATAGATTGCTTTTTAGAAGCAGGTGTGATATAATAAAATAAGAGAAATCAAATTCGTGTGCATGGACTGGAGGAATGATAATGAAACAGGAAATGACATCCGAAATGACAGAGGAAGAATGGATTTATTTTAGTCGGCAATTTGCAAATCTATTTGGAATACCGGTTCGCCTCTATCATGAAAAAAAAGAAATCTATTCTTATTTTATGCTCAATCTTAGTACAGATCCGTTCTCTTTATGTGTTGATAAAGTGCTGCGAAAAAAAGAACCTATTAGCTATTATGTATATAATAACTTTTTCTATTATGGAATTGTAAATCATGAAACCTATCAATTTATAGTGGGTCCGGTTACAGAATTGAAGGTATCGGAACATGAATTGAAAAAGCTTGGATTTTCCCTGCATTTGCAGAAAGAGGAATTA
>JAEDGE010000154.1 GCA_016297675.1 Oscillospiraceae bacterium | reverse complement strand
TATTTCCGCTGTCGCGGATGCCACTATTATGAGGGATTTGTAGACTATATCAAGCGACTACCGCTGGCACCGCACCGCTGCCGTTCAGCTCCGCGCCAGCTACCGCTGGCTTCCGCCGTTGTCAATTTAAAAAGATTGTATGTACTTACTAACAACCCGTTTTTTATCTAAATCGAGGGAATTTAGGCGTTTTTTACAGTTCAAGAGTTGAAAATAAGCCGCTAGTGTGATATTATTTTTGTTAATTCGGAAAGATGTGTCCATTTACAGGAAAGTACCCCTTTTTGTAATTACAGAGAGGAATTCAAGGATTATGGTTATGGAGAGAATCAATTTAACAACAGCATGGACAACATCCAGTAAGGTTGCTGAACTGGCGAACGCATTTCATTTGACCGCCCCGACATTACTTTTGATTATTGGACTGGTTGGCTGCGTAGCGGGATTTTGTGCTATGTATTCTTTAATTATTACTTGGGCCAACCAGCTGTTCAAAGAGAGAATGCCTGAACAACGAAAAACGGAGATTGTCGCTAATCTGAAACGAAATTGGTATTTTCCAATCTCCGCAATGGCATTCTTCTGTCTGAACGTATCTTTGACACTCGGATATTTTATTGGGATGCTGATAGCAATTGCGGCTTCTCTTATTGAGGCATCTCGGATCCCTTCAATATTAGATTTCGTCAAGCAACATCGTAAGGGATTTCAGGTAGTAGCCATTTTGACGGCACTGGGTATCTGTTGGAGTGAACAAGTCTCCTTTTATGAACGCTGGAGCGCTTCGGCCAAAGTACAAGCATTGCAATCCATGGTGCCGATACCGATTGATATCACCGGTTTTGTAAGTGTATTCGGAGCTGTAGTTGCCTCATTCTTCGTTTATTTCTGCATACTGACATTCTGGAAGGAAATGATGCGTGTTATTTCTGAAAACAGTGTGTTTGATGGAGTAACTATCGCAGAGATGATTGTATACGGAATCCTCATTATAGCTTCGCTAATCCTCATAGTGACCTCCTTCTCACAGACAGATGCATTCTACGGAGCGGAATATATCTACGATATTATCTACACCAGCGATTCTACGGCTTTAGTGAAAGGCAATATCTATATGGCTCTGTCTAACTCGGGAAATGATCTCCGGCAGCCGCTGTTTGCTGTGTTTGCAGCACCGTTCATCGGCATTCCGTACCTGTTTGGAAAGCTGTTTGGGGCTTCCGCACCGGTTCAAGCCATGTTTGTTAATACGGTTCAGGTTGTAATGCTGTTTGCAGCAAACTTCATGCTGTCAAAAATGATGAAGCTCAATCCGGTCAAGCGAGTTTGCTTCATGCTGCTGACATCTTGCACCTACACGCATCTGCTGTTTACGTTGATGATGGAGCAGTATATCGTTGCTTATTTTTGGCTGATTCTCTGTATGTTTCTTATTTCTGAAAAGCAGCGTCCCGACCGTATTGTTCTGTGGGGAGCAGGTGGTACATTGTTGACCAGTATGATACTTCTGCTATTTATGTCCGAAAAAAGCCCGCGCAGAAATTTCAAAGAGTGGTTTGCCGACATGGTAAAATATGGACTGGAGTTTGTTGCAGTCATGTTGATATTCTGCCGCTTTGATGTTATTTTTTACTTGCCCTCCAACATTTCTTATCTTTGCAGTTTTACTGGCAAGACAGTTTCTATTGCCGAAAAGATTTATCAATATACAGAATTCATTCGTAACTACTTTGCTGCCCCGGATGCAGGCGTGAACACTACTGCTGTTGAGCACATTTCATGGCAGATGAACACCGTGACAAGCATCAACTTCATAGGTATTGCCATTCTGCTGCTTGTTATCGTCAGCACAGTTCTGAATAGGAGCAAAAAGAGCAGTCTGCTTGCCGCTGGATGGGTCGTTTTCACTGTGGTTATGCTTCTCGGAGTGGGCTGGGGAACAAAGGAAAACGGTCTGATCCTTTATTCACTGTACTTCGGTTGGGCTTTCCTTGTACTTCTTTTCCAGTTGGTTGAATGGGTTGAGAACAAACTAAATATTAAATTTCTTATTCCTGTACTTAGTGTCGGATGCTCTGTTGCCCTGGCTGCAATCAACATTCCAGCAATCTTTGATATGGTAAATTTTGCAATCACCTATTTCCCGGCGTAAGGAGACAACCCCATGAAGCATTATCTGAAATTGATGCGTGTGCGTCACTACATCAAGAACCTTCTTGTTTTCGCGGCATTAGTGTGCAGTGGTCAAATGTTCAATTTGGAAAAGCTATTCTCCGGCATCGCCGCTTTTATCGCATTCTGCATGGTATCGTCTGTGGTATATATCGTTAACGACATCCGGGACAAAGAAAAGGATTGCAAGCATCCGACCAAATGCAAACGTCCCATTGCCGCTGGGATAGTATCTGTTAAGAGTGCCTGGGGACTGGCGGTTCTTCTTCTGCTGATTGCCGCGGTTTATAACAGCATGATGTTCCATGTGACATCTACCTTGTTGCTGGCTCTCTACCTTGTTTTGAATCTGGCATATAGTTTTGGGCTAAAGAATGTTCCTATCGTTGATGTCACTATTTTGGTAGCAGGATTTCTGATCCGCATTCTGTATGGCGCATTCGTAACGGAAATCACTATTTCCAACTGGCTCTATCTGACCGTGATTGCGTTGGCGTTTTATTTTGCCCTTGGCAAGCGAAGAAATGAATTGCAGCAGATTGGTGATGGTGAAACGAGACAGGTGCTGAAAGCATACCCGGTCAATTTCCTAGACAAAAGCATGGGAATGTGCCTGACATTGGCAAATGTATTCTATGCATTGTGGAGCATGGATGCAAGGACAGTGTCTTTCTACAATAATGAGCACCTGATTCTTACAGTACCTATCGTTCTGTTGATCACGATGAAGTACAGTCTGGACATTGAAGGCGAGTCCGATGGTGACCCTGTTGAAGTTCTGCTACACGATAAAGCACTGCTTATACTGTGTGTGTTCTATCTGCTGATAATGTTTTACATTCTATATTTGGGAAGGTAACCTATGGTAGAGATTGCGTCGTTTATTTAGTTACTTGTGTGTTTGCAGAGAACGCTATCGTTTTTACTGTAGGGGAGGCATTCAGCCTGTCGAGTACACGGTACGATTTTGCCGACATGCGGAGTAAAATTAGAACGTTTCCCCGCCGACAGGCTGAATGCCTCCCCTACAATGTTTTTAGGCGTTTCCAGAACAGACCCACAAACACCAATTTGTCTGGTAGCAGAATCTTTCAGTCAATAGTGATTCCCGCATCCTGCGCCCTGGTGGAATGCGGACAAGGGGAAGGGATGCTCAAACACACAAACTTTTTCATTGAGGCATAAAAAACGTGAATGTATATGATTTTGACGGAACAATTTACAATGGTGACAGTACCATCGACTTTTTCCTGTATGCCATAAAGCGGAAACCGGCAATGGTACGCTGCTTACCAAAGCAGCTATGGGGATTTGTTTTATACGGAATAAAACAAATCAATAAGACAAAACTCAAGGAATCCTTTTTCAGCTTCCTCCCCGCAGTCGATGCCGAAGCATTGACAGAATCTTTCTGGGATCAGAATCAAAACAAGATTTTTGACTGGTATCTAAAACAGCAGAAATCGGATGATATCATTATTTCTGCATCCCCCAAATTTCTTTTGAAGCCCATTTGTAAAAGGCTGGGGATCACTTACCTGATTGCTTCAGAAGTTGATCCCAAAACCGGACTTTTTACCGGTAAGAACTGCAGCGGACAGGAGAAAGTGCGGCGACTGGCGGCAGAATATGATGTAACTTATATCGACAGCTTTTACTCTGATTCCCATTCTGACTTGCCATTAGCAAGAATCGCGGACAACGCATTTCTGGTAAAGAAAGGGATGGTTAGCAAGTGGGGAGGACATTATCATCATGATTTGAGATAAAACTATTGGGCACCTCTAAAAACTCCCCTTTTGGGTTTTGGACGGATCTTTTGCCCAAAACACCAAAAAGTAGTTTTTAGAGGTTGCCTATTGATCGACTCCTTGATCTTTCAATGCTTTGGGTAATTCTTGTCCATGTTTTATATTGGGAAGGATTCTTTGCTAGCGGATGTGTCAATTTGTTGAAGTCGTTCTGTCTGTTCAAAATGTCTCTGTTCAAAAACGGCTAGTTCATCGAGTGGGAACAGAATAAAGGTTATTTATTCAGAGGTTCCCTAGAAGAAAAACGCTTTTCATTTTCAACATCAAATGCTATACTGTTCATGGTGCAGACCCCTTTTATGTGTTTGGTGTTTTGTAGCGATTACATTATACCATACATTGGGTCTGCACTGCCTTTTTATTTCGGATTTTCAATTTATCACCGGGCTACCA
>JAEDGE010000013.1 GCA_016297675.1 Oscillospiraceae bacterium | reverse complement strand
CAAGCAGCAGACGGACGCTTTTTTGTCTGCTGTAAGCAGTTCTATTCATAACACTTTTTAGCTCACCAAATGGTTGCAGAAAAAATAAAAATTTTTTCTGCAACTGCAAACTTACACATCTGGCAAATGATATGCCTGTGCAATGCCTTTCAATTGTATATTGTTATTTTTATCTATCCGAAATTTTAACATTGTACCGTCATAAAAGGAAATACAGTAGCAACTGCATTTTTTAGATGATTTAACCGTTTTTTCTGTTGGAACTGCTTGCTGAAATTGTTCATACAATGTATTGATTTCCTCCTCTGTCAGCATACAGTCTGTTCCTACACCAGAAACTTCATAGCAGACAATTTGCTCTACCGCTTCCCAATGCTGCAACAATTGTGAAAGAGAAGCAATCTTTTCTGCATTAGAATTAGCAGGAGTGGTTGTAAACGAAAAAGATGGTAGTTCCCCTTTTACATAATATGTCGTACCCATTGTTTCCTTTGAAGCGAGCGATTCATTTTGTAGCGAGTTTAATCCAGTATGCGGCATAATCAGAAAAACGATAGCCGCTGCTGCACAAATGCCAATCGCAGAACCTATGATATTTCGGCAATGACGTTGCTTTTGCTTTTTCTGTTCTGCACACATGGATTCGGACAAGGTGTCCCGAAACGATTTTTCCAGCTCTATGTGTTCCATTTCCTGCTGATAGCGTTCCTTAAAATTCATATGCACCTTCCTCCTTCCACTGTGTCCGCAACAGTTCTCTCGCACGGAATAATCTGGATTTCACAGCTGATTCGGAGAGATGCAGCAGTGTTCCAATTTCTTTTACAGACATGGATTCGTAATAGTAGAGGTGTATCACAACTCGATAGGATTCTGACAAAGAGGCAATCGCTTCTTTCAGATCTCCGGATTCTGTCTGTGTTGTCGGAATCTCTGTTGCTTCGCATAAATCTGCACGATGCCGATTCCACGCAGACTGCAAAAATGTATTGCTGGTGTTGATGGTCACACGCAGTAGCCATGCTTTAAGATGCGATTCGTCCCGAAAATGCTTGTTTGTTCGAATGTACTTGAGAAATACATCCTGTGTAATATCCTGTGCATCGTGTACATTTTGCACTCTCGCATAAGCAAGTCGATATATCATGTTGCCATACTGCCGCAGCACAGTTTCCACTGTATCATCCTGTTTCATCCGTATCCCTCTTTTCATTCTGCCATACTGTTTTTCATTATAGCATATCATTTTCTTTTCTGTCAACCAAAAAAACGGCATACTGCAAAATCTGCAATATGCCGTTTTTTGACATTTGGGAATGATATTATTGCTTCTTTGTCATCTGCGGATGACAGTGCGATGCATTTGGACAACCGCCACATGTTCCACCGCAAGATGATTTTCCTTTTTTTCGATCGCTTCTAAGTTTCCAAATGATGAGTGCCACAATTCCCAATAAAAGCAATCCTACAATGATACTGCCCAATTGAAATACCTCCCTCTGAAATGGACTTGGCTTTCGTTATTCTTTCACTTTTACACCCAATTGATTGCTTTCCTTGTATGGACGAACCAACATGTAAATCATCAGTGCAATGGCTACAATGGCAACAATCAGTCCCAGTACATTGACATTTCCTGTAAACAGTTTGCCAAGCTGGTTGACAATCAATGCGATGACATAAGCAAAACCACACTCATATCCAATGGCAAACCAGAACCACTTTGCATTGTTCATTTCCCGCTTAATCGCACCCATCGCAGCAAAGCATGGTGCACACAACAGATTGAAAATCAGGAAGGACATACCAGATACGGCAGTGAATGCAGTGGCGATGTTGGCATAAACAGAACCGTCTCCGCCTCCATAAAGAATTCCCATCGTAGCTACAATATTTTCTTTTGCAACCAAACCGGTCACGGCTGCAACGGTTGCTTGCCAGTTTCCCCAACCAAGCGGTGCAAAAATCCAACAAATGCCCTTACCAATGTAAGCTAAGATACTGTTTTCCATCTGCTCTTCTGTCAGCATCTGGAAAGAACCGTCTACCCAGCCGAAGAAAGAGGTAAACCATACCAAGATGGTAGAGAGCAGGATAATGGTTCCTGCCTTTTTAATAAATGACCAGCCACGTTCCCACATAGAACGCAGAACATTTCCAACCGTCGGAATATGATATGCAGGCAATTCCATTACAAACGGAGCAGGATCTCCAGTAAACATCTTTATCTTTTTCAGCATAATACCAGAAAGAATAATGGCTGCCATACCAATGAAATATGCACCTGTTGCAATCCATGCTGAACCGCCAAAGATTGCACCAGCAATCATTGCAATAAATGGCTGCTTAGCACCGCACGGAATAAAGGTCGTGGTCATAATTGTCATACGGCGGTCACGTTCATTTTCAATCGTTCGGGAAGCCATAATGCCCGGAATACCACAACCTGTACCAATCAGAATCGGAATAAAGGACTTGCCGGACAAACCGAATTTCCGGAAGATACGATCCATTACAAATGCGATTCTTGCCATATAGCCGCAAGCTTCCAGAATTGCCAACAGAATGAACAATACCAACATCTGTGGAACAAAACCCAACACAGCACCAACACCGGCAACAATTCCATCCAAAATCAACCCCTGAAGCCAATCGGCACAGTTTACAGATTCCAATGCATTGCCAATCAAAACCGGAATGCCCGGTATCCACACGCCGTAATCAGCTGGATCAGGTTCCTGACAATCATACTTTTCATAAACAGCAACCGCATTCGCAAAATCTTCTCCGGTTGCTGTTTCTTCCGTTTCCTCCAGCGTTTCCTCATCTTCTACCATATAAGTTGCTTCTTCTGTTGCAATAACATTTGCAGAAAATGCATTCAATTCTGCCTTTGCAACTTCTGGGTCAAAGGTTTCGCTTTCAGAATCCAATGCTGCGGAAACTACCTCTGTATCAACGTCCTCCGTAGATTTTGCATCAATAAACGCCTGAATAATATCCGATGCACCACCGTATTCTTCTGCCTCTTCGCTATAGCTACTGCTTCCAATGCCAAGCAAATGCCAACCATCTCCAAACAGTCCGTCATTTGCCCAGTCTGTTGCTGCACTGCCGACCGTTACCATGGAAATATAATAAACTAAAAACATGATCACTGCGAAAATCGGCAAACCCAACCAACGGTTGGTTACCACCTTATCAATTTTATCGGAAGTGGTCATTCCAACCTTTTTCTTCTTCAAACAGCCTTTTATAATAGAAGCAATGTAAAGATACCGCTCGTTGGTGATAATGCTCTCTGCATCGTCATCCATTTCCTCTTCTGCAGCCTTGATATCCGTTTCGATATGTTTCAGTTTTTTCTGATCGATATTAAGCTGTTCCAGCACTTTTTCATCCCGTTCAAACACCTTGATGGCATACCATCTCTGCTGCTCTTCCGGCATATCGTGCAACGCTGCCTCTTCAATATGTGCAATCGCATGTTCTACACAGCCGCAAAACTTATGCTGCGGAATCATTGGCTTTTTCTGCTGTGCAATCTGTACTGCTTTCTCAGCAGCTTCCTTAGTACCAGTTCCCTTCAGTGCAGAAATCTCAACGACCTGACAACCCAGTTCTTTTGCCAGCTGCTCCGTGCGAATCTGGTCACCGTTCTTGTGGACGATGTCCATCATGTTAATCGCTACAATCACCGGAATTCCCAACTCTACCAGCTGTGTAGTTAAGTATAAATTTCGCTCTAAATTCGTACCATCAATGATATTCAGAATTGCATTCGGTCGTTCTTTGATCAAATAATTTCTGGCAACTACCTCCTCTAATGTATAAGGAGAAAGGGAATAGATTCCCGGCAGATCCGTGATAATGACATCACTGTGCCCTTTTAGTTTTCCTTCCTTTTTTTCTACAGTAACACCTGGCCAGTTTCCAACAAACTGATTTGACCCCGTCAGTGCATTAAACAGTGTGGTTTTGCCGCAGTTTGGATTGCCTGCTAAAGCAATTTTAATGCCCATTTATTCATTCCTCTCTTTCCAACCGCATTCAAACGGTTTCAATCATCTCAGCATCTGCTTTCCGCAGAGAAAGCTCATAATACCGTACTGTCACTTCGATCGGATCCCCCAATGGTGCTACTTTGCGGACATAAATTTGTACGCCCTTGGTAATCCCCATATCCATAATCCGCCGCTTCAATGCCCCCTCTCCACGAATTTTCTTTACCGTTACTGTTTGCCCAATTTTCGCATCTCGTAAGGTTGCCATATATCCTGTACTCCTTCCTATTTTTAAACCAGAATTTTACTTGCCATTTCTTTGGAAATCGCAATTCTGGATTCTTTTACATTGACAATCATATTTCCATTGATTTCGTTTACAATGATGACCGTACTGCCGACTACAAATCCGAGATTTTCCAAAAATTTTTTTGTTTCTGCATTTCCGCCGATTTTTCGAATGCAGTTCTCTTCGCCGACACTTGCAAAGATCAAAGGCATCATTTTCACCGCCTCCTAAATAGTTAGAACTCTCTAACTCCTATAGCAATTTAGAAGGTTAGCATTTACTAACCTTCTTTTTTATCTTAACGCATTTTTCTCCTTTTGTCAAGGGATTTTTCTCTTTTTTATGTGATTTTTTGTTTTTTATTGAATTTATATAAAAATCACATCTATTTTGTATTATTTTTCAGAAAATAATACAATCTCACTGCTTTTATCTAATAGAAACTGCCGAAAATTTCAGGATAATTTATCAGATAGACACGAAAAATTAACTAAAATATTATACAATGATAAAAACAAAAAAGAATGGATGAAAATTTACACATGTCAAAACCAGTTCGAATGGCTGATATTGCACAGCAACTTCATATCAGCACAGTAACCGTATCAAAAGCACTTGCAGGAAAAGAAGGCGTGAGTAAAGCTTTGCGTCTCAAAATTCAGCAAACAGCAGAGCAGATGGGATATCAACGTAAAATGATACAAGCAGAACGCAATGCAAGATACACCATTGGCATTTTGACAGAACGTTATTATATTGAACGAGCACAATCCTTTTGTTGGACACTCTATGAAGGTTTGCTTGCTGCACTGACGGAATTAGGGCATATTGGTGTATTAGAAATGGTAACCGCTTCTGAAATTAGAGATCATATCATTCCACCGCATATCCAAAGTCGTCAGATAGATGGTATTGTGATACTTGGGAATTTTCCGCTTTCTTATCGAAAATTGCTGATGGAAACGGGCTTGCCGATTGTAGTAGGAGATACCATGAATGCCAGTCTCCCGCAAGATAGTGTTCTATCAGATACATATTATGGTATCTATACCATGACAAATTACGTTATCCAGCAAGGGCATAAAAATATTATGTTTGTTGGCACATCACAGTATACTTTATCTGACCATTATTATGGTTTCTGCCGTGCTATGTCAGAAGCAGGTATTCCGGTTACAAAAAATCATCTTTTGACTGACTGGGATATACAGGAAAAATGGGCACTTTCATTGGAAACTTTATCAGAATTGCCCACTGCCTTCATTTGTTGCTGTGATTCTGTAGCATACCAGCTTTTACGGATACTAAAAGAACGACATATTCGTGTACCAGAGGATGTTTCTATTACTGGATTTGATGATTATATTTTATCCTCTCTTTGTACTCCAAAAATTACAACCTACTCCATTCATGTGCCACAATTGACGGAAGCTTGTATTCAACTACTCTTAGAACGTATTCAGGAACCGAAACGACCACCTCAGCATATTGTAATCAGTGGAAGTATAGTAATTCGAGATAGTGTCAAAAAATTAACACGAAAAAATAGATAATTTTATATTCTAAGAAAGGAGCAGCCTTATGAGACAAGAAATCGCAATGGAGCATCTGTTTACCTATCTGCGATGGAGAGGAGATTTATCTTTTTCACAAGCTCCTTTTTGTCCGGTAGATAATTTAATTTTTTGCTGTCTTTCCTATTTAAATTGGGGAGAATTAGCAAGTGGTTTGATGCCAGAACAGGCAATTTCTCTCAAGGAAGCTGCTCAAGACTGGCTCTCTCTCCCAGAGGAACTGCAAAAGGTACGTGTTCCACAGGACATCACATTGCTGCAATCCGCAGCAAACAGTGTTCGTTTTGGAACGATTCGATTATTTCGATATGTGGAATCCTTTCAGGAACAACAAGAACAACAATTCTCTGCCACCGCATTTCTATTAAATGCAAATACCGCTTACATTGCATTTCGAGGTACAGATAATACACTGGTTGGATGGAAAGAGGATTTTAATATGTCCTTTCAATCAGAAGTCCCCTCTCAAACGGCTGCTGCTGCTTATTTACAAGACTTTTTACAAATTCCAATCCCCCATCTTCTGGTTGGCGGACATTCCAAAGGCGGAAATTTAGCAGTATTTGCTTCTGTAAAAGCACCGCCAATCCTACAGTCCCGCATTCAGGCAGTCTATAACAATGATGGTCCCGGTTTTTGCAGCGACATTTTACACAGTGAAGCATACCTTCATCTGCAAAGTCGTGTCCATACCGTTGTGCCAGAAGCGTCCATTGTTGGGATGCTGCTGGAACATGATGAAGATTATCGTGTTGTTGCCAGCACACAACGTGGATTTTTGCAGCATGACCCCTATTCTTGGTGCGTGGATGGTCCAGATTGGTACTATTTGCCGGAAACCTCCCATGGCAGCCAACGGCTTGACCGTTCTCTAAAACTTTGGATTGCCAGTATGCGACCAGAAGAACGAGAACGGATGGTGGATACCATCTTTCATATTTTGCGTAGTGATACCAATGCAGAAACGGTGCAGGATTTGTTAGATGGCGGACGCAGTACAGTTACCAATGTATTGCGAACTTGGGGAGATACACCAACTGAAACACGAGTCTTTATGCAAAAAATGATTTTGCGATTGCTGATGGCAATGCGACAATCAGAACCAAAAACTTCTAACTTACCAGCAATTCCATTTCAAAAGCCACGATCTTGGAAATAAAAATATCCCTGTCAGGCAAATGTACCGACAGGGATATTTTTATTTGTTATTTTTTAATTCATTATTCTGCTGCATCCGCAACTGCTTTCTGTTCCATGATGGCTTTCTGTTCCGGGGAAAGGGAATTATTTTTTTGTTTTGGAAATACAAACTTCAGCAAAATCGGTGTGATAATCGTTGTGAAAACAACCATGATGACAATCGGAGTCATATATTTTTCGCTCATCAAGCCAACTGCTGCACCTTTTGAAGCAACAATCAAAGCAACTTCTCCACGAGAAATCATGCCCACGCCAATTTGTAGGCTTTCTTTGTTTGTATACCGCATAATCTTTGCACCCAGTCCGCAACCAACCACTTTTGTCAGCAATGCCATAATCATTAGCAATACCATAAACAGAATCAATTTGCTGTTCAGCCCGTTTAATGTCATAGCAAGACCAATATTTGCAAAGAAAATCGGAGACAGCAACATGTAAGAGAGTGTATTGAATCGGCTGACAACATATTCATTCCGACGCAGCCCAGAAACTGCCAGACCTGCTACAAATGAACCGGTAATATCCGCAACACCAAAGAAAACTTCTGCACAGAATGACAAAATCAAACAGAAAGCAAATGTTACAATGATATGCCGACGCAGGTTGGTAGCACTTGCTTCTCTCCATTTTTTGAACCATTTATGATACACAATCGCAGCAGCAATGGCAAAAGCAAAAAATGCAAGAATATTGATGAAAACAGTCAATACACCATCTCCAGCAAAACTTCCAAAAGTTGTATGTCCTTCACTATCGCTGCCCTTTCCGCCAAGGCTGATAATCACAGTCAGGGCAATGATGCCAAGAATATCATCAATGACTGCCGCACCAAGAATGGCATTTCCAGCTCGGGAATTTAATACACCAAGCTCCTTCAGGGTTTCTACGGTAATGCTGACAGAAGTTGCTGTCATAATAACACCAATGAACATATTCTGCCAGAATAGACTGGACATCGCTGGATCTTGTTCCGTATTAAAGAAATGTGCCAGTAAAAATCCACCGCCAAGTGGAACTAAAACACCGAGCAGGGCAATCACAAATGAGGCAAGTCCTGCTTTTTTCAATTCCTGTAAGTCTGTTTCCAGACCAGCACTGAACATCAGAACAATAACACCCAATTCTGCTAAGTTGCTAATCAGAGAATTTCGCTCTACCACATTCAGTAACATCGGTCCTAAAATAATACCTGCTGCCAATGCTCCAACCACCTGCGGCAGACTGATTCGCTTTGTTACTAAGCCCAACAGTTTGGTTGTCAGCAAAATAATGGCAATCTGCAATAGATATGCATATTCATTCCCAAATAAAAAATCCTTTATACCTTCCAAAAATATCGCTCCCTTATCATTTTATGTACGATTTTCTATTTCAAAATCAATATATGCGATTTTATATTTTGTTCTGTCATTCTTCCATTGTCCGATTCTTGCCGCTAAATGAGTAAATGCCGCTGTAAATAAATGCTGTCCAATACACTCAACCAGTTATTTGCATCCATATCTGCATTTTTTCCGCCTTTCTGACTGAGTGTTCCCTTCCGCAGCAAATATCGGTTCAACAGAACTAAATCTGATAAATTGACAATGCCATCTACATTTGCATCTCCAGGAAGCGTTTCATCCAGTGTGGTGGAAGTGGTGGAAGGTTCTGTGGGCGTTGGGGTTGTGCCATCTGGTTCTGTTCCGCTGTAGAGTGTTCCATTGATGTAAAGCGGAATTTTATCTGTCACCACATATTCTCCAGTCTGTTCCAGCAAATCTATGTTGGAATAGTCATTTTCTGCATCCCATCCACTCTGATAATTTGGATAAACCAATGCCAACATCAGCTCACACTGCTGCTGTCCTTCTGAAATTGGCAGTGCAACTCTTCCATCTGGATAGGTCACTTCAATATAATAGATATTATCCTTATAATGTGTGACTGATGAAATTTCTGCAGGCTGGTACTCGCTGTACATCAATGCCTGATCTCGATCCACTCGCATCACCACATCGCTTGCCTGATAGCCAGCATCCAACAATTCAGATAAATCCATATAATAGCGATAGGAAATATTGTCCACACAACGGGCTGGCCAAGCGGTATGGTTGGTATATTTGAAACTCAATGTCACACCGCCGGAAGAAGGGGTCAATTTTGTTTCTACATATAATTCATCATCTCGCTGCTCCGGTTCCGGAAAAGCCGTATCTACTGTTCCACCATATTCGGATGTCATTTTGCAGAGCAGAGCTGTAAAACCGGCATTATAATCGCAGGCAACTTCATTGTTGATGTAGTTATCTCTTGCATCTTCATATTCTCCTGTGCTGGTTGGACCACCGACCAATGCTCCGTAGAGAATATGCCGATTGGTTTCCGGTACGGCAAGATCATTTTTCCAGCTGCCATGTGCCGTTCGATGGTGTACATTGACAGGCGAATTTTCTCCATAGCCAACTTCGTAACTGCGATGGTCAGGGTTATCCCCCAACATATAATTGATTTGTGTCTCATAAAAGTCGACATAGGCACTGGTATCTGTATCTGCCAATACCGTATCACAAGCAACCGCAGCAATAAATCCGGCTGCTGCTGCATACCGCAGACAGCCCCACGTTGTCAACCAACGGAAACCGCCATCTAATTGCTGTACTTCATTTGTCCAGTAATCCAAATGCCGTTTGACATGCTGGATATAGGTTGGATTCTCTGTGTTCTGGGCATAGAGCAGCATCCCTCCCTGCATCACATCGTCCCAGCACTGACACCATGAATACTTTAAAGTATCACTACCGAGTTCTCGTCCCAGAGAAGGAATGTAGGAGGTTGCTTTGTCCAGATAAGAGGATTCACCTGTTGCAATGTAAAGCCAGTTTGCAGCATAGAACAAATCGTCATAAAAGGCACTGGACTGATAGAACCCCTGTGCATCAGATGCATTATAGCCCGCATCACTGCGGTCGGCATCTGCCATTTGGAACAGGTTTTCTGCATGAGAAAGATAATCCGCACAAGTTGCATCTGGAATGCGGTCTTTCAGTGCAACAGCACCAGCCGCCAATGCAGCGGCCATCTGCCCTGTGACAGCCGAGGCATCTCTTCCCTCCAGATAGCCTCGTTCTGAAACGCCGTTGTCCTTCATACCGTATTCAACCAGTTCACAAGCACCCCACCAGGTATGATCCTCTTTGCCGATTCCGACCTGATACACAACGGTGTCTCCCTTGTCGCAGGCAGCAAGATAATCCAACGCAAATGTCAGATTATTCACATATGTTTCCATCTGTCCGGTTTGCTCCAGACCATCTGGATACTGGTATAAACCCCACGCAAGCATACCAGCAGAATATGCCATAGGCAGATTGAATTTTGCATTGTCACCGGCATCGTACCAACCGCCGGTCACATAGTCCTCCAAAGTGGAATCCGCACGCCATTCTACACGATTCCAATCCGGGAGTGGACCTGCCTGCTGGCATTCATAAAAATAGATTGCCTTTTGCAGTGCTTCTGCATAGTTGGCTGAAAAAGCGGCATCAGCTGGCAGCAGCTGCACTTGTGTCAGACAGACACTGCCGGCTAAAAAAACGCTGAGCCATTTTTTGATGTTCATAAACATCCTCCTTTCTGTTTTCACACACGGGAATCCATTTTTATGTTCTTTAGGGAAAACTTGTCTGAGTTCTCTTGACCACAGCCGCCCGTGGGGAAAAATATATACCATTATTATAAAAATTGATTTCCGTGGTTTTCACATCATTTTTCTGTGTCCTTGCCATTTGTATTGCCGTTCGTTTGACCATTTTTATTATACAGCAGAAAAAAGAGACTGTCAAGCAAATGAAAAATAAAATGAACAGTGTGGAAAAAGCGTTTCATCATCCTTTTCCGAAAATAAAAAGCTGCTTCCCATTTAAAAACAGAAACAGCTTTTTATGAAATATGAAATGAACAAACGTCGTTTTCAAAAACAGGATTATTTCAAAAATCCCTCAATGATTTTTTGCTCTGCCTCTGCTTCTGTCAAGCCCAAAGTACAGAGTTTCAAAATCTGTTCCCCTGCAATCTTTCCAATGGCTGCCTCGTGAATCAAAGCAGCATCCACATGAGACGCTTCCAGTGCTGGTGCTGCCAACACTTGTCCATTTTCCGCCAGAATTGCATCGCATTCGGAGTGCCCTGTACAGCGATTCTCCCCCTTCATACAGGAGACAAATTTTTGCTTGGAATTTCCTCTTGCCACAGAACGGGAAATCAAATCTGCTCCGGCGTCCTCTCCCCGCAATGTAACAGAAAAGTCTGTTTCTGCCGTTTCTTCCCCATCTGTCATGATTCGTTCCCGAATGATAATCTTTGCACGGTCAGCAAGTTCTGCTTTTGTCTTCCGCAGCGTATGATCCACACCACGAATCTGTATGGTGTCCATTTCCAGCACCGCATCTTCCTCTAAAAAGCACTCTGTCACGGGATTGATCACCCGCTTTGCATTGGCACCGCCGGTTCCAATATGCTTTTCCTGATACAGAATATGGGATCCCTTTCCCATGAAAAAGCGGTGAATGCCATTATGAGAGGCTTCGCCATGCTCTGCATGAATGCCACATCCTGCTACAATCGTAACATCTGCACCTTCTCCAACATGGAAATCATTGTAAACCAAATCCTCTATCCCGTCCTTGGTAACGCATGCCGGAATATAGACTTTTTCCCCTTTTGTATGCGGTGCAATAAAAATATCCAGCCCCGGTTCTTCTGTCTTGGAAACAATCTGAATGTGTTCAGTAGAGTTTCGCTCTGCACACTGTCCATTAGAGCGAATATTGTAAGCACCGTCATATTTGCCGTTATAATCAGAAACTTGTTTCAGCAATTCCTGTAATTTTGATTCCATTAGACCGTTTCCTCCTTTCCGAGCGGACATCTGCCTGCTCGTTCATCCTGTAACAAAGACGGCAGGATTTCTTCTCGTTTTCCAGACTTCCGAACCATTCCGTTTGCAATCACTACAATTTCATCGGCAATGGAAAGAATCCGTTCCTGGTGAGAGATAATCATTAAAGTTGCTGCATTTTTCTGCTGCAAATCTGTAAAGGTTTCGATCAAACGAGAAAAGCTCCAGAGGTCAATGCCGGCTTCCGGTTCATCAAAAATGGAGAATGGCGTATTTCTTGCCAATACGGTTGCAATTTCAATCCGCTTCATTTCTCCGCCGGAGAGTCCGTTATTGATTTCCCGATCGGCGTATTCCTCTGCACACAATCCGACTTTTCCCAATAACGTACAAAGTCGTTCTGTTGTCAGAGTGGTACCGGATGCCAGTTCCAGCATATCCCGCACTGTGAGTCCTTTCAACCGAACCGGCTGTTGAAAAGCATAAGAAAGTCCTTTCTTTGCACGGTCTGTCACACTATCCTGTGTAATATCTTCCCCATTTAATAAAATCCTGCCGGAAGATGGTTTTTCAATACCGGCAATCAGCTTTGCCAGCGTTGTTTTCCCACCTCCATTCGGTCCCGTAAATACCACCATTTTCCCATCTGGAATGGTCAATGTAATATCTCGAATCAATGGCTCACCGCTTGGCAGTGTCCATGTGATATGCTCTAACTGTATCATAAAATGGAATCCCCTCCTAAAAAGAAATCAATTGCATATAATTCCTACGATTATTTTTGTTTTCAACCGTTAGAATCTCATACTTTCCGTTTAGTATACCAGAAATCAGGAAAAAAATCTATGCTATTTTTTTAACGATGTTTGTATGTTTCCACTCCTGCTTTCGTAGTCTTCGACAGAATCAAAAAACTTCTAAAAATATCTGACAGATTTTTACAAATGGCATAACTTTGGGATTCCCTCTTAATTTTCATAGGTATCCAAAAAGCTGTGTTTTTCCTGATGCAACTGATAGGAAATAATCTTATTCAGATTGACATTTTCTACACTTCGGAAAATATTCTTTTCAATCTGCGGATTTTCCTTTGCCAATTCTGCAATGAGTTGTTTGATTTTTTGTCGTTTAGATACCGTTCTGCCATCCGGTTCGCAGGTGGTACAGGTATCCGTAAACCGACAAGCACACTGGATAAACCGCAAATCATGATACCGGCACCAATGCTTGATCTCTTCCTCCCGAATCAGGTACATCGGACGAATCAGCTGCATGCCTTCAAAATTTGCACTATGCAGCTTTGGCATCATCGTTTCCACCTGTCCGCCGTAAATCATGCTCATTAAAATGGTTTCAATCACATCATCAAAATGATGACCGAGGGCAATTTTATTGCATCCCAACTGCTTTGCCTGATTATATAGGTGTCCTCTTCTCATACGAGCACAGAGATAGCAGGGATTATTTTCCACATGATAGACGGAATTGAAAATATTCGTTTCAAAGATGGTGATTGGGATTTGCAGCAATCTGGCATTGGACTCAATAATCTGCCGATTTTCCGGACTATAGCCGGGGTCCATAACCAGAAACACCAGAGAAAATGGAAACTTTCCATGCCGCTGCAATTCCTGAAACAGTTTTGCCATCAACATGGAATCCTTTCCACCAGAAATACAAACTGCAATCTTGTCATTCGGCTGTATTAAATCATACGTAGTGACTGCCTTGGCAAAGCGACTGAAAATTGTGCGGTGAAATTTTTTTCGCAGACCCTGTTCCACTTCTGCTGCCTTTTCTCCGGTAGATTCCCGTTTAATTTTTTCTTGAAGCCACTGTACATATCCGCCGATCAGATTCACAGCAAACAGTCCCTTTTCCCGCAGCGATGCAGCTGCCTCTTCGCTGATGATACCGCTCCGACAGCAAAGTACCAACATCTTATCCTGCGGCAAGGTTTCCGCCTGTTCCTGTAACATCTGCTGCGGCAGATTCACTGCTCCATCAATATGTCCCAGTGCGAATGCGGAACTGTCTCGCATATCAATTAATAAATAGGAATCCGGCTCTTGTTTCGCCAATTCCTGTATGGAAATTTCTTCTATCATATCTGTTTCCTCACTGTTTGCGATCCTGTAGGCTATGCCGTACAGGTTTCTTTTATTTGTATTTCTATCGTACCACATCTGGGGTTGTCTGTCAAGTTTGTATGAAAAACATAGGAAAAACCATTTTTAATCGTGTCAAGTTGCCATTGAGCATCTGTTGGTGTCTTTTCTTATTTCTGCACATTCCAGTTTCGGCGGAAAAACTTTTCCCGATACTGTTTTGGCGTATCGCCTGTTTCTTCTTTAAACACCTTAATAAAATAGCTTTCAGAACTAAAGCAAAGATAATTAGAGATTTCTGTACAAGAGTAATCCGAAAATTTTAACATATTTTCTGCTGCCGCAATACGTTTTTTACAGATATAGCTGGAAATGGTCAGTCCCATTTCTCGATGAAACAGTTTTGATAAATGGCTCGGACTGAGATGTACCTGTTTCGCTAAATCGGTTAGAGTAATTTTAGTATGCAGATTATCATAAATATAATCCAACACAATCAAAATTGGTTTCGGATAAAGTGATTTTTTATGTATCATCTGCATTCGCTGTGTAAAATCGCTTACAACCTCTCGATGCAGCAATGCCACCTCCTGTTCTTGCTGACAATGATCCACACTGCGAATGTAAATATCGCTGAGATTGAATGCTTCTTCCATTTCCATTCCTCCTTCGATGCAATATCGTGTCAGAAGAGCAACGGTAATAATAAAATGATATTTTAAATTATGTAGTGGATTGTCACTTAGAATGCCCAGTTTTTGACTGTCCAGCGGTTTAAACAGATGATTCATCGTTTCCATATCTCCCATTTGAATGCTTTGAAAAAACGCCATTTCCCGCTCGTATGCCAAATGAGAAACCTGATATTCCCGATTGAAAAAAGCTGCATGTGCTAATTTTTTTTCGATATCCATTTGTATCCTCCTCCTTTCCTCTTCTATTTTACCACAGTCTGTTGTAAGATACAACAAAATTTCAATAGAAATCACAAAAAAATGATATTGTATTTTTCTGTTTTGTGGTATATTGATGACATAGACACCGGTTTGATTCATAAAATTCGTCTATCTTCCATAACACAAAAGCATCTGTTTATCACAAAAAGGAGGAAATGAAGATGCGTAATCATAACAAATTTAAAAGAAGCCTTGCAGTTTTATCATCTTGTTTGTTATTATCTGCCGGACTTCCTACCCTGCCCATCACAGGATCAGCTGCCTCTGTCAGCATTCTGTCAGAAACATTTGACAGCGGTTATTCTGGCTGGTCTACCTATCATGCAAGTGGCGGTTCCTGTGCTCTGAAAACAGAAAACGGGAAACTGGCTCTAACCGTTGGCAGTGTCGGCACACTGAACTATTCTGTACAGGTGGGATATGACATTGTTCCGCTGTACAAAAATGGCGTGTATCGTTTAAAGTATGATATTTCTTCTACAGTAGATCGTAAAGTAGAAGGCATGATTCAGCAAAATGGCGGCACCTATCAGGCATATACCTGGAAGGGATTACAGCTGACCGCAGAGCCACAGACGGTAGATTATACTTTTACGATGGAAGCCGATACAGACATCATGTCAAAGCTGGTCTTCAACTGTGGCTATCAAGGTTCAGATCTGCCAGAACATACAATTTATCTGGATAATGTGTCGCTGGAACTGATTGATGACAGCAATGTGAACTATGAAGAAATCAAACCTTATGAACCACCCATTGTTACCGATCAGGTCGGCTACAAGACACAGGATCAAAAGATTGCAGTTTTTCGGGATGTCACCAGCGAAACCACTTTCTCGGTTGTCAATGCTGCAACCGGACAATCTGTCTATACAGGAACACTCTACGGACAAACCCAAAACTCCAGTGCTGATGAAACAGACTGGTTCGGAGATTTCTCTGCCGTAACGGAACCAGGTACCTATTATATTCAATGCGGCAATCTGGATGATTCTTATTCATTTGAAATTTCCGATACTGTTTACAGCAATCTGCTGGATGATTCTGTCAAGATGCTATATCTGCAACGCTGCGGAACAGAAGTGAAAGACGATACCTTCGGACATGTTGCCTGTCATGATACCGAAGCCCTGATTTACGGCACCTCGGAAACCATTGATGTCAGCGGTGGCTGGCATGATGCTGGTGACTATGGTCGTTATGTGGTACCAGCTGCAAAATCTGTTGCTGACTTGCTGTATGCCTATCAAACCAATCCGTCTGTCTACAGTGATCAGCTCGGTATTCCTGAAAGCGGAAACGGTGTGCCGGATATTCTGGACGAGGTACGCTATGAACTGAAATGGATGCTGAAAATGCAGGCATCTTCTGGCGGCGTTTATCACAAAGTTACCTGTGAGAATTTCCCCGGTTATGTGATGCCGGAACAGGAAACCGAACAGCTGATTGTAACGCCAGTTTCTACTACTGCAACAGCTGACTTCTGTGCAGCGATGGCAATGGCATCCGAATTCTATCAGGAGATTGACCGCAATTTTGCTGATACCTGCTTGGCAGCCGCAGAACGAGCATGGGCATTTCTGGAGGAAAATCCAAATCTGATTTTCAAGGATCCGGAAGATATTACCACCGGTGCGTATCAGGACACTTCTGACAAGGATGAACGCTACTGGGCAGCGGCACAGTTGTATCGTGCAACTGGTTCTGAAACCTATCGGAATGCATTAGAAAGTATGACTGTGAAAACCGGTTTGGATTGGTCAACTGTTGGCGACTATGGTAACATTGCGATTCTCACAATGGACAACATAGACACTAATTCTACTGCTTATACCAATGCGAAAAATGCTCTTATAAAGCAGGCAGATTCCTTTGTAACTACAACTACAAAAAATCCCTACGGTGTTGCCGTTTCCGTCTTCAACTGGGGCAGCAACATGACTGTAGCAAATGCCGGCATCGTTCTTGGACTGGCATATCAACTGACTGGAAATACAGAATATTTAACCGCTGCAAAGTCTAACTTGCACTATTTGCTCGGTAATAATCCACTTGGAGAATGTTTTGTCACTGGATATGGCACAGTTTCTCCGCAGAATCCGCACCATCGTCCGTCTATGGCAAAAAATCAGGCAATGAAAGGAATGTTAGTTGGCGGTGTCAACTCCCATCTGGAGGATTCTGCTGCAAAGGCATATCTGGCAACGACAGCAGATGCTAAGTGCTATGTAGATCACTCGGAAAGCTATTCCACCAACGAAATTACAATTTATTGGAACTCTCCGCTGACTTATCTGCTCTCCCTCACCAATACAGGCAGTTCTTCATCTGTATTCCAAAAGGGTGACGTAAATCAGGATGGTAGTGTGACCGTTGCCGATGTGGTTCTATTGCAGAAGTACCTCATCCGGAAAGCAACGCTGACTGCAGAACAAGGTATCTGTGCAGATTTGCACGAGGATTCAGCAGTGAATGTCATTGACCTATGTGTCCTGAAGAAAAAATTGCTGTCTAACTCTAATCCGAATCCAGGTCAAGACCCGAATACAGACCAGCAGCCAAATACCAATGCCACCATGTATGCAAACTTCCGCGAAGGGGCAGTAAAGGAATTTTTCGCATCCGATGGTTGGTCAAACGGCTCCTGCTTTGACTGTGTCTGGAGAGGCAGCAATGCAACTTTCCAGGATTCTGCATTGAATTTGACAATTGACAAGGACACGTCCGGACAGTACAATTATTCTGGTGCAGAATATCGGACAACAGATTTCTATTCTTATGGTTACTATGAAACCTCCATGCAGGCAATCAAGAATGATGGTGTGGTTTCATCCTTCTTCACGTATACCGGACCGAGTGATAACAATCCATGGGATGAAATTGACGTGGAAATCCTCGGCAAGGATACGACAAAGGTACAGTTTAATTACTATACAAACGGAACCGGCAATCACGAATATATGTATGATTTGGGATTTGACGCTTCGACTGGCTATCACACATATGGATTTGACTGGCAGAAGGATTCCATTACATGGTATGTAGACGGCAAGGCGGTTTACACCGCAACACAAGATATCCCTTCTACCCCTGGAAAAATCATGATGAATGTATGGCCGGGTACAGGCGTAGACGCATGGTTGAAACCTTATGACGGAACAACACCGCTGACTGCAAAATATCAGTGGGTCACCTATAACGAATCCGGACGAAATTAAGAAATTAAAATATTTAGCAATAAAATTAGAATTATTTTTAAATATTTATTTTATAATGATAAAGCCAAATAAGAAAACGACGAGAAGTTTCTGATTCTATTCCTTTCAGATAGAAATGTCAAGTTTTATTGCATTGTATCAGTAATTGACCATATTCAAAAATAATGTGGACACACAGCATAAAAAGGGGCGTTCCGGCAACCATACCGAAACGCCCTTCTTTTTATGGGTATTTGAAAAATCCCGAAACTGCTTAGAATTTGCCAGCCTTGGCAGCTTCTTCTACGGATACAGCCACAGCAACGGTTGCACCAACCATCGGGTTGTTGCCCATTGCAACATTTATATTTTGATGTACGCTTTTTTATACTTAAAAAGCAGAAAAATCAACGCATTTCCTTATGTTTTCCCAAATTGTCATTCTGTTTCATTTTCATTTGATTCCTGCTGATTCTCACTCATGAGTGGACACAGGATACATTTGATTCAAGATATCTTGTGTATTCTGCTCCATCTTCTGCGTTACATGCTCATAGATGTTCAATGTTGTTCGAATGTCTTTGTGCCCTAACCGAATTTGTACAACCTTAGGCGGCACACCAGCTTCCAGCAATTCAGTACAATGTGTATGCCGCAAACTATGATAATCAAAGGTCGGAATGTTCAATTCTTTGTGAATGACATTGGAAGCATGTTGCATTGTACGAGGTTTTATCAAACTGCCGTCAGAATTACAGTTCACAAAATATAATTCTTTTCCAATACCATCTGTATTTAAAATTCTGGTGTGTGGTTCTTCATAATAATGTACATAATATTCTCTGTATTCTTGGCGACTGGCTTCCTGTTTTTCTTTTGTTCGTCTTAGTAAATCAATTGTTTGGTCATCCAGTTGCACGGTTCGAGTGCTATTGTATTTTGGATTGCTGAAATATAGCACCGATTTTCCATCTACATCAGTCTCCCCTTCTCTATATTGTATCTGTCGACGAACATACAACAAGTTTCGCTCAAAGTCAATATCTTCCCATTGCAATGCATAAGCTTCTCCATGCCGCAGCCCACATCGATAGCCAAGAAGCAAAGGAATATGTACTGGATGCCCCTCAGGAAAACGTTTAAAAATTCGCTGTATATCAATAGCTTGTACACAGCTTCTCTGCTTTGTTCTACTTGGTTGTTTTGGCAAAGCAGTTTTGCGAGGCAATGTGACTTCCAGCATTGGATTTTCTTGTATCAATTTGTGTTGTTTTGCGTATCGAAATGCATTTGTTAAGATACCTTTTACAACAATTAATGTATTTCTTGCATATCCATCGTGAAAAATTCGATTTATGAATTGCGGTAGTGTAATGGTTGAGATGCAACATAGTTTATACTTTCCGATTTCAGGAAGAATTATATTTTTTATTTTCTTCTTATAATTTGTGATGGTTGTCTCTTTTAAGTTTGTTTCACAATATTCTTTTATCCAATATTGCATATAGTCAGATACACTTATCTCAGATGGTGTAAAATGCACACCGGTATTCTGATATTCTTGATAGGCTGTCATTCCAGCGTTGTATGCTTCTTGTTTTGTTGCAAATCCAGCTTGTGTAATCCATTTCCGTTTTCCGTCAATACTGGCAGATTGAAATCGGTATTCCCATGATGTGTACTCCCCTGCCCTATTTTTTCTATGACGGGTTAGTACTTTTCCAGCCATTGAAAATTCCTCCTTGCAATAAAAGGAGAAATGTGTTATAATGAAAGTGGATTTTTTCATTCACATTTCTCCTTTTTTATAACGTCTTACGGTTGCCGCCGTAGGGCGTTATTTTTTTATTTATAACGTTGTTCCATCCCCTAACACGTTTAAGTGCCGTGCGTACCGTTTGGGGATGTTAATGCCGACCAAATAGCCTACAGAATGTAGAAAGTCGCTGATTACGGAAAAGCCATCTTTATAAAATCGTTCAATCCGTTTCTCTTTCCATGCAATATTTTTATAGTCCGGCGGACAAACGAACGTCCAGTCTGCACCGCTGCGGTCAAAGACGATTCTAAAATATTTGTCAATGTCCGTGCTGTTTTTTCCGACATTCATTAGCATAATATGATGTTCCATGGAATCATCAATGGGAGAAAGAATTGCACTTTTCCCATCAAATGCAATCGCTGACAGCATCGGCTCATCCTGATGCATTGCTTCTTTTACTCGTTCTGCAGATGGATAGCAGACATATTCCACTGGGATTCCTCCTGTTTCCCGTCTCACGGTTGCCGCCGTGGGGCGTTATTTTTTTTAGCTGTTATCGTATTATGATAATCTTTTTCATATTTTCTGAATCAATTTCAGAAGTTTTTTATCAAATGTGCAAACTTCATAGCCATATGTCATGTGGTAAGCACACATCAAGCAGTCAACGAAATCAAGATTATATTCTCCATATAATTGAATTCCATTCTTTAGAACATTCGCTTCTGTTGGTGCAATATGGCGGATATTCAAAAACTGCAAAAGTGAGGATGCAATGACCGTCCTCTCCAGATGATAAACTTTGCTGAGAACATAAACCACTTCTGCTATTACTTCGTTTGTTATAATAACGACATTATTCTCAATAATCGTTTTTGCGGTATTCGACATTTCAACGTTATCCCGTAGCAAAAACCGAAGAATCATATTTGCGTCAAGAATTTTCATACTTTTCTTTCATCGCACTTTCCCAAGCTGTTTCTTCCAGCGGAATCAAGTCTGGATTTGCATAAGCAGATAAGATCCCCTGCACTTCTTCCAGTGACGTTTCTTTTCGAGGCTGATTTTGCAGCAGAAGAACCAAACCTCGCAGCTGCTCTTCTGACAATCCATCTACTAACGTGTGAACCAATTCTCTTGTACTCATCAGATAGCCTCCAATCTTTCTATCCCTGCCATTCGGTGGGGATTTTTTGTTTTAGTGAAAATGCTTATTTCCTTTTTTTAAAAATTCTGCGTGTGATAACTATGCTCCGTCTTTGGAGTTAGCATCTTCTTTCATCCGGTCTTCCAGTTCACCAAGCGTCGTGGACACGGTGATGTAGCCAGAATCTTCTTTTTGGTCTTTGGCTGCATTCCGTTTTGCTGCATCCTCAGACACTTGCTGCATGAATTTCACAAATTCTTTTCTGGCGTTCTCCGGCAATTGCATATACCGCTCAAAAAGCACCTGTTCCAGTGCATCAAGGTTTTTTTGCTGCACCAGCACCTGCAATGGATCTTCCGG
>JAEDGE010000153.1 GCA_016297675.1 Oscillospiraceae bacterium | reverse complement strand
GAAACCTACAGCCGGTGGTTTGAGTGGATTGGGGAAATGAACGCCAACACAATTCGAGTTTATAAAATACAGTCGCCGGAGTTTTATGCGGCTTTTTCCCAATATAATGAAACTCACGAAAATAAAATCTATCTCATTCAGGGTGTGGATTTTAGCGAGGATTTGATATTCTCGGAAGAAAATTTGCTGAATCAGCAGCAAAAAAGTAAAGTCTTTCAAGATACCAAAAAGGCAGTCGATGCATTACATGGAAAAACCATAACTCTGAGTCCACAAAATGGAGACCTATGTTACTACCATTATGATGTTTCCGGCTATGTGCTGGGCTATATCTTAGGTGTGGAATGGGACGAAATTTTTGTTGATTATGTGTGTCGGCTCAATGAGGGACTTGAGCCTTATCATGGAACCTATGTATCCAGCCGACAGGACGCAAATGCCTTCGAGATTTTTTTCTCCCAGTGGGGAGATTATCTTTTTAAGTATGAAGAGGAGACTTACGGAACTCAGAAATTGCTGTCCTTTGCCAACTGGCCGGAAACAGACCCCTTGATCAACGAGGTATCCCCAAAACTATCAGTTCAATCGGTTACAGAAAACACCGAAGCCTTTATTGATCTTGAAAATCTACAGCTTTCCGATCAGGTGAAGAGCGGAATGTTTGCTTCCTATAATGTCTATCCATATTTTCCTACCTGCCTTCAGTATGGCAAATATACGGAGTATATTGATGATGAAGGCAACCGAAATCCCTATCGAAAATACCTGATGGAGCTGGTGGTACATCATTCCTGTCCAGTTATTATCTCTGAATATGGCGTCCCTGCCTCCAGAAGTCCAGCGTATAAAGATGTATGGCGAAACTTATCTCAGGGCGGAAATACAGAAACTGAGCAGGGTATTGCCTTGCTAAAGATGTATGAGGACATTCAAAAGGCTGGTTGTGCTGGATCAATGGTATTCACTTGGCAGGATGAATGGTTCAAGCGTTCATGGAACGAAAAAAGTTTATCCAATCCAGATGGCAGAGCAAGCTGGAGCAATGCACAGAGTATAGAGCAGTTTTACGGATTGCTTGCATTTGAACCAGGAGACGGCAAAGTTGAAAACTATCCAGACGGAAACATCTCTGAGTGGTCGGAAAAAGACCTTGTACTGGAAAGCAATGAAACAAAACTCAGCATGAAATCGGATGAAAAATATATTTATTTTATGGCGCAAGGGTTGGATCACCTTACAAATCATAGCTCCATTCATCTTGCGCTGGATATTCTGCCAAATGTGGGAACGACTCATACGGAAAACTTAGACTTTGCCTTACCAGTAGACTTTCTAATCCAAATCAATACGGAGAAAGGTAGCAAGCTATTGGTTCATGACGATTCAGATTTGGCTGTTTATTCAATTGCGATAAAAAACAAAAGTGCAACAGTTACTGATATTTATAAAAAGGCTGAAGAATTAATGCTATCCATGTCAAATAATACCGATACGTTCGATGTTGTTTCGAGAGCATGCGGCAGCGTAAATAATTTTCTTCTGAATGAAAAACCTCTCGAAGAAGTTGGGTTGCTGAAGCAAGGAAATGCCAATCCGAATAGTGAGAACTATGACTCCAATGCAGATTACTGTATCAACGGCGATATTGTAGAAATCAGAATTCCCTGGCAGCTTCTGAATTTCTATGACCCGTCAAAATGCCTGGTCATTGACGATTTCCGTGCAAACAATTATCAGATCAAGGGTCTGAAAATCGACCGGATCTATGCAGCCGCCTATTATGACGATCAGACCGAGGTGACCCAATTCGGCGCCTATGAATTGAAAAGCTGGGAAACGCCCCAGTTCCATGAACGGCTGAAGCAGTCCTATTACATTTTGCAGGAAGCGTTTGGAAGGGAGAAGGCGTCATGACGATCCATAATTTCTATTTTGCTGCTGCCTATGGGGTATGGATATACATTCTTCTTTGCTTCCTGGCAAAGCTCTTTCTGGACCGGTGTAAGCGTGCCGCAGCAAAAAGACGGTATAAAAAAACACAGCAGTTCTTTCTGCCGTCTCAAGCCAGAACAAAACGTCCTGTAAAGTTTTCCAAAATTCTGAAATATACAAAGGATGACGCTCTGTTTATCTGCGCTTGTGAAAGCTACAGTATCGGACGAAATGCTTATTCCCAGACAGAACAACCGTTCTTTGCCGATTGTATGCGCCGGATATTCTCCGCAAAGGTGCAGCGCAACCGGCCCCAGGACGTTATGGAAAACTGCCTGATTGCCAGCATGGAAGTCCTTTGCGGCACGTCTGCATCTCAAACAGGCGCGCTACTGGCAAAATCCGCGGAAAACGCAGAAATGGCAGAATTTTGGCGTTCCTATGGTTCCTGCTTTTCTGCGGCAAGGGGAGGTGAGAATATCTGTGTTGGTTAAGGTACTGCATCTGCTTTTCGCTCTGTTCCTGATTTATACCTGGTTCTATGTTTTGCAGTGGATGATTGGGCTTTGTATTTCCATATATAGGATTTCACAATCCTCGCAGCGAAAAAAGGTGGTGCGCTGGATCCTTCCCGATCCACTGGCAATGGACAATTCGGTCAGTGTGATCATCCCAGCCCACAATGAAGAAGCCTGTGTCGTCGATACCATTGAGTCTCTGCTGAACGAGGATTATCCCAACCTGGAAATCATCCTTGTGGATGACGGTTCTACGGATCATACCGCACAGAGGGTTATTGACCAATATGGCCTTGTGCCTTCTCCAGGTTTGCGGGCAGAAGTGTCCCATCGTGCAAGGGGAATAGAGTGTTATGAACAGTCCCTCCGTTCCAGGCGGCTGATCCTGCTCAGGAAAGAAAATGGAGGCAAAGCGGAATCGCTCAATTGCGGACTGGATTTGTGTACCGGTCGATATTGCGTCATTCTCGATGCCGATACCCGAATTGAAAAGGGCTCCCTGCGTATCATGGTCAGCCAGTTCCTTGCAGACAGGCAGACGATTGTATGTGCCGGCGCAGTGGGAAATAATGAATCCATGTATAAGGAACTGCCGTTTCTCCGAAAGTGCCTTGTTTTATTCCAAACCCTGGAATACTACCGCACATTTTATATGCAGCGGATCCTGCTGGACAGATTTAATGCAAACATCGTGGTGTCCGGTGCATTTGCCATGTTTGACTGCGCACTGCTCAAAGCAATCGGGGGATATCAGGAAAATACAATCGGAGAAGATATGGAGCTGACCATGCGGCTGCATGCTTTCTGCCGGTCTCAGCGAAGAGCCTATAAAATTGCTTATACCCCGGAAGCAAAATGCGTCACCCAATTTCCCTTCCGATACCGGGATTTTTTCCGGCAGCGCAGGCGTTGGCAGATTGGAATGGTGCAGAGCATGAAACAGCATGGATATATGCTCGCAAACAGGCATTACGGCTGGGTCGGCATTCTTTCCGGTTTCCTGTTTGTTTTCTATGAAATGCTTGCTCCTTTTATGGAAATATTAGGAGCAGCCACGTTGGTTTTGGCATTCGCTGCCGGGATTTTGAATGTTCCTTCCACGGTCATCATCCTGTTTGTCTATTACATTTTGATGCTTTTTATGGAATGGATTCTTGTTGCAGCCCTGAACACATATGAATTGGAATCGATGCCATGGAAAAAGCAAACCGCAATAATCCTACTGTCCTGCGTGGAATTCCTTTCGTTCCATATCATCAATTCCGCAATTAAAATATTGGCTATGCTTACTTATCGGAAATACAGCAAGACATGGCAGCATATCAAACGCGTCCATGAACCTGTTGCCCAAAAGTGATTGTGCTAATGCTGAACAGAAAGTACAAACTGGGGTCTCTTGTAAGCTTAACAACCACACCTTCTTCAAAAAAGATGGCAGAGTCCCGATCTCAGGACTCTGCCGTTTTATACTGAAATTCAATTAAAAACTTTGGTGTTAGTTAAAAAACTTGGACTCAATCTGAAATATGGGGCAATTTAACCAATATAACAAAGACATCAAGCACAGATGCAGTAATTACGATGAAAAAAAGAAAACTGTCGGCAGCCGCAATTTGGCATTTTGACGATCGAGTCCAGAAATTTTAAACTAAAACCTTGATATTCACTTGCAAATAAAGGAAAATGTGTTATAATTTTCCAAATATGGTCTCGACGGCTTTTCCGCTTTTCAAACACTCTGCGAAACCAGGAAGGAGTATAGTGTGAGAAAAATACTATTTATTTTTACGGGCGTCTTTTTTGCTCTGTTCCTCGTTGCAGGAATTTATCTTGACATTGCAGATCCTTCTTCTGTATCCCCGTCTGCCTCATCCGCAAACAATACGGATAAGACCACTGCGCAGTCCGAAATCGTTACACAGACGACGGATACCACTGCGGCGGATACGCTCAGCACCGAACCCGAAATAACTCTTCAGAC
>JAEDGE010000152.1 GCA_016297675.1 Oscillospiraceae bacterium | reverse complement strand
TGCCAAGCCTGTAGTGGACTTTCACCACCAAGTTACTACCCATTCCG
Source organism: Oscillospiraceae bacterium (assembly GCA_016297675.1). Classification (GTDB taxonomy): domain Bacteria; phylum Bacillota; class Clostridia; order Oscillospirales; family Ruminococcaceae; genus Ruminococcus_C. The sequence goes on along the minus strand of JAEDGE010000152.1, from coordinate 4,389 downwards.
GGCAAACTGGGAAAAAGAAGCACATCATTTTGGTGTGCTTCTTTTGTGTTCTTTGTGCGTTTGATTTATCCAGAAGCTTCTCCGCCACCAGTGCTGTCACCGCCAGCGTCTCCACCACCAGAATTTCCCGTGTCTCCGCCGCTGGTATCTCCACCGGTGTTGCCCGTATCTCCGCCGCTATTGTCCCCGCTGGATTCACCGCCTTGACTGCTGTTTTGTCCTTCCTCACTGCTGCTTTCTCCACTGGAGGTGTCATAGGACGGTGTCGTAGATGGAATGGTGTAATTATATCCTGTGCATTCATCACAGACCGGTGCATTGGTAGACTTCCAATAACCGGTACCCAGTTTTTTGCAATGAGAACCTGCAATTTTACCGGACTTTGCACAGACAGAGCCTTCGACAACATCGTCATTGGTCGGATAGCTTGCACTTGTGTTGAGTTTGTCTGCATATTCACCAATGATGTTGTACCAGATTTGGTCAGATTCCAGCGTATCCGGCAAGGACTGCCGTTTTGTGTAACCAATCCAGACACCGCTGACGAAGTCTTCTGTCAAACCGACGAAAGTCAGGTCATACCAGTTTTCGGTTGTACCAGTCTTTCCGGCAACGTGTTTATTCTCCAGTTTTGCCTTGTCGCCGGTACCGTTTTCTACGACATTTTGCAGCAGTTTGTTCATGACGTAAGCGGTTTCGCTGCTGACTGCCTTTCTTGGGCTGCCGTCATTTTCATAAATTAAGGTGTCTTCTCCCTGCTTGACCCATTTAATAATGTGTGGTTCATAGTGGGTACCGCCGTTGCCGTAGGGAATGTAGCTGGAAACCAGATTTTCCAGTGTGACACCGTAGGTCAAAGCTCCCAAGGAAAGTGGTGCAAGGTCGTTATCTGTCTGGTTGTCATTGGAGATGTCATCCAATTTCAGTCCCAGTTTTTCTCTGGCAAAGTCAAAGATAGGCTGTGTACCAAGTTGGTCGCAGATTTTAGCTGGAACGGTATTCAGAGACTTTGCCAGGGCATCATAGGCAAAAACAGAGCTATGAGAGTAGGTGTTACTGTAGTTCACCGGCCAGTCTATGCCATCAATTTGTTTCAGTGGTTCATCCGTGAACACAGAACCCCAGTGGATGGTGTCGTTTTCCAAAGCCAGACCATATGTGGTGAGTGGCTTGATGGTGGAACCCGGCTGACGGGGTTCCATGGTGGCATAGTTCCAGCAGAGGGAATCCGTCTTTTCACCGATACTGCCGACAATGGCTTTGATATTGCCTTCATAGTCCATGGCAATAAATGCGGATTCCGGATAGAGAATTTCCTCCGTCGTGTATTCGCCGTCTCCGTTCTCATCCAGATACAGACCGACCTCTTCGTCACCGACTAAATTATTTAAGTCCTTATATTTTTCTTCTACATAGGATTGCATATCCAGGTCGACAGTCGTTGCAATCTGATAGCCGCCGGCATTGATGCGGGCGATGGCTTCGTTTGAAGAGAGGTTATACGTTTTCTCCAGATAATCTGCAAATTCATAAATGGCTGTATCTACGACCCAAGAGGTTGCAGCGGCACTGAGGTATTCGTTTTCCTCTTCCGGATGGAGTTCCTGATATTCTTGTGAGTCTGTGAAAAGGAGTTCCTCATTGAGTGCTGCCTGATATTCATCATAGGTAATGGAACCATTGTCATACATTTGCCGTAAAACATATTTTTGTCGTTTTTTATTGGCTTCTTTACCGGTATTGACAAATTCGCCGGTTGTTTCGTCTTCATAGCCGGCAAAGGGATTCAGGCTGTTCGGGCTTTTCGGAATGGCAGCCAGAGAGGCCGCTTCTGCAATATCCAGTTCGCTGACATCCTTGCCGAAGTATTGCTGTGAGGCAAGCTGAATGCCGTTAATGGGACCGCCGAATCCGATATAATTCAGATAGTTTTCTAAGATTTCATCCTTGCTGTAATTTTGTTCCAGCTCCATGGCACGGAAAATTTCCCGAATTTTTCTTGCCGGAGACTGTACATCGTCACCGGTGATATTTTTTACCAGCTGCTGTGTGATGGTAGAACCGCCGACATCGGTGTTATAGATATGGATAAACATATTGACAAAGGCATAGAAGGTACGCCGATAGTCTACGCCTTCATGGGTATAGAATCGCTCGTCCTCTGCGGAGACAAAGGCATCTTTCACATGCTGCGGAATCTTGTCAATCGTCACAGGAATGCGTTCGGTGCGGTTATTGACCTTATAAAGGCAAACCAATTCGCCGTTTGCATCGTTGGCATAGACATAGGTGTTATTTTTCATTTCCAGTTCTTCGATGGTGACTTCGGACACCTCGTCCCGGAAACTCATAACATAGACCGTCATGCCGGTTGCCACAATCGTACCGGTGATGATACAAATTAAGAAGAGAGAAACCAGTGTGGTGCAGAGAATGGAAAAGGCTTTTCGCAGCAAGGGGAATCGTTTCGGCTTCTCCGCCTGAAGCACCTCGTTATAATAGGGGTATTCTGGTGTACCCGTTGGGGGCTTATTGCAGAGTGCAGAATCGGTATCATTTTGATAGATGACCAATTCTCTGGGGTCTGCTGGACTGGGTTCCGGTGCAGGTTTTGGGGGGGTGGTGTTTGGTGGAGTTGGTTTTGCTGCCGTAGAGGGCTTGACCGGAACGGGCTTCACAGATTTTTTCTTCTGTGGATGCAGTGGTACACCGGATGGTCTGGCGTGCATCGGTTTTTTTCCAGCAGCTGTTTTTTTTGTCGTTGGTTTGGGATTGCCGGCTGGTTTTTGCGGCTTTTTTCCAGCGGGAGGGTTTCCGGTATTTGCCGCAGCCGGACGGTTCTGATGGTTGCGGGATTGATCCTTGTCCATTGATGTGCATCCTTTCTGTTCTTGATGAAATCACACTGCAAGGCAGCATCCGCCATTGCAGGAAACGTTCAGAAGTGCTGTTCCTGCGATTTTGCAGGAAAGCAGGCAATATTATTTTCATTATACCACAAAGTCGCTGAGATGTTAAGCAGTTTCCGAAAAAAACTGATAAAAATATACACAATGTATAAAGTTTTCTTTTTTGGGAATCCTGTTTCTGTTACTTATCCTAACTGTTTGCGGCAATCCGTAGTGGCGGAAACGAAAACAGACGGAAAAAAGAATAGGAGGAAAACGGCATATGACAAAGTATCGGGTGGTATCCATTATTTTGATGGGCATTTTAATTGCAGCAGTGATTGTTCTCTGTGCCTTGGCACAGGTGGCACAGAGCCGGAAGGCTGCACAGCAGCAGGAAGTACCATCGACGCTGCCGCAGGTAGATTATGTATTGGGGGAGTATGATGGGTATCTGGCGTTATTTCGGGGGGAGCAGGAGCAACCGTATCAGATTCTGGACATGCCGGTGCAATTGTTGTCGGACTATGACCGAGGGCAGATTGCAGAGGGAATCCATGTACAGACGGAGCAGGAGCTGCGGCAGCTGGTAGAAGATTTTGCATCCTAGAAACGGGCAAAGAAGAGAACGTATTATGGTAGGTATGGAAGTTGCAAAAAGGGGGGGAAAATTAAAATTCCTGTCATCGAGTTTGTCATCGACCGGAGCATCAAGTGAAACTCGATGACAAAAGAATTCCAAATATTACTATAAGGGCGTCACCAAGAAAAACTTGTTGACAAACTCGTTGACAAGCTTGTTGACAAAAAAACGACGAAATTTCAAGCAAATCCCCGGTTGTCAACAAGTGCAACAAGAATTTTCCAATTGATTTGTTTGATAAAAAAATAGGATATATCAGGGGGATATAGGGGGATATAGAGCGTATATAGCGTTTTTTTGGAGGTCGTTGACAAACTCGATGACAGAGCGGTGTTTGCAGAGGATTGGAAAAGTCGCATTATGGTAGGTATAGCGTAAGCCCGATGAAAATGCATTTCGGCTTTCTTAGGGAGCGCGTTCTGACCTTAGCCAGCAAAAGAGGGTTCACACGGAAGTCAATTTGCCTATCTTAGGGAAAACTTTTCTGAACCGTCCGGCAGAATCGCTTCGCTGTCTGCCTGTGACCGCTGTCCGCCCTGTTCTGTCCCTCCATTTGCAGGCTAACTACACTAAATTTCTGTATTTCATACCGTTTTGTTTTTTCAGATGGCGGACAGCGGTATCTGATTTCTCGTCCAGCTGCCTTGTCCAAATTTGCAACGTTTTGCAGAGGGCAGCTTGCCCTCTGCACTCCTCGCCAAGCTGAGCCAGCTTGACCGCAGTTCGCCGTTCGGCGGATAAAACTTGTTTCTCGAACGCAAGTTTTTTACAAAAAAACGGCACCCTTCCGGATGCCGTCTTTTTATGAGATAGAGTCTGTGCAGGATTATTGGAAATATGCTACACCACTCTGGAAAA
>JAEDGE010000012.1 GCA_016297675.1 Oscillospiraceae bacterium | reverse complement strand
CTTAAAGGGGGAAATTGGTGTGCAGCAGGAACTGTTTTTAAAGACAGAAAAATAAGATGTATGATTCTTAAGTAATCGGAAGTAATGGTTTTTGCATACTTTTATAGGATGGATGCGTGTGAATCTCCTGCACTACTTTTGTTTCTCGATGAATTTGATTTTCTTGTAAAATTGTGTATGGCTTTTCTTGCCCTGCTGCTAAATCAATCGTCTCTGGGAATGCCGAATGAATATGTAATTCAATTGGTTTCTCTTTACTTGCATTTCTATTTGTTTTATACATGAAAAAATAATATTTTTCATGTGGAACTTTTTCATTTGGAATTACAAGTAGATAATCTGCCTGAATGTTTGTCCCGCAAATATCCCCATTTGGCAATTGTATTCTACATTTATTCCTATTCCATTTGTAGAATTTTCCTTTAAATCCATTTAACAGATAGCCATGTAATGCCGATGCATGCTCAATTCGATCAAAAATTGTATAACAATCTTTTGTAACCGGATTCATGCCCTTGCTAATAGGAGAATACAAATAACTACTATCTAATATGTTTTCATCTGTTATCTCACGATTTATGATTTTATTATAAATCGACTTTTTTTGAGAAGAATTTTTGCCAATCACACTTGGAACATCCTTTAAATGATCTAATCCAACCACATGCGTAAATTCCAACTTATCAGAAGAAATGATAGAAATTCTAATTTTTCTTTTCCTGTCACCAAGAATAAACTGGAAGTCATGATTTCTTAAATACTCAAAAGACATTGCCGCATCATAAAGAAAATTTGACATATGCATTTCATCCTAAAAACTTTTTTCTACAAAATCAGCCCCGTGAAAAAACCACAGGGCTGACTCTATCATATTTTTGATTCGACAAAAGTCTATTCGAGCCACGGCTTATATGAAACCGCTGCATAAGCTCCATAACGTATCCGCTCGAATGAACACGCACTTCCTCACTTAGCAAACACTCCCAGTCTATCATGATACCATCGTTGTTTGCTCGACAGCTCTTGCTGTCTGCTCAAACAGACTTTACTATACAATTGCATGAAAGCCTCTTTGCTATCTTTATTATAGTCTGTTTTTTCAAAAAATGCAACATTTTTATATGAATAAAATACATTTTATTGGTATTCCAGAAAGATTCCGCCTTATGTAGCGGAACCCATCAGTCCAGAAAATCCTTTACCTTTTTGCTTCTGCTTGGATGCCGCAGTTTCCGAAGTGCTTTGGCTTCAATCTGCCGGATACGTTCTCTGGTCACATCAAATTCCTTGCCCACTTCTTCCAGTGTACGGGAGCGACCATCTTCCAAACCAAACCGCAGCTTCAATACCTTTGCTTCCCGTTCTGTCAGTGTGGAAAGCACTTCATTCAGCTGTTCCTTCAGCAACATGAGAGATGCCGCATCTGCTGGAGCCGGTGCATCGTCATCTGGAATAAAATCTCCCAAGTGACTGTCCTCTTCCTCGCCGATCGGCGTTTCCAGTGAAACTGGATCCTGTGCAATTCGCATAATTTCTCTTACCCGTTCTGCCGGCATATTCAGTTTTTCTGCAATCTCTTCCGCAGATGGGTCATGCCCTGTTTCGTGCAGCAACTGACTCGAAACCTTTTTCACCTTGGAAATCGTCTCTACCATGTGCACCGGAATCCGGATGGTTCTTGCCTGATCGGCAATCGCACGAGTAATCGCCTGCCGAATCCACCAAGTTGCATAAGTGGAGAACTTGAATCCCTTCGTATAATCAAACTTCTCGACCGCTTTCAGCAGACCGAGATTGCCCTCCTGAATCAAGTCCAGAAACTGCATGCCCCGTCCGACATACTTCTTGGCAATGCTGACCACAAGGCGAAGGTTTGCCTCTGACAGACGGTTTTTCGCTTTGGTATCACCCTTTGCCATTCGCATTGCTAATTCTGTTTCTTCATCGGAGGACAGCAGCGGTACCCGACCAATTTCTTTCAGATACACCTTGACCGGATCGTCAATGGCAATGCCCTCTGTGGAAAGTGCCATTTCCAAATCATCCACCAAGTCCACTTCGCCGCCCTTACCGGTCAGTTCCGGTATGGTATCATCAATGATTTCGATGTTGAGCCGGTCACAGGTGTCATAAAAAGAGTTCAGCTGGTCTGCGTCAAAGTCCAGTTCTTCCAGTGCATCACTGATTTCCTTTGTCGTCAGTTTTCCTGTTGATTTGCCTCGTTCCATCAATTTTTCAATGGTCGTTTTTCCTTCCATGATTCCTCGTTCCTTTCCAAGGCGGACAGTGCCGCATCATTGCCATGCTTGATTTTTCTTGATTTTTTGTGCAACCAACCTGCGTAGGTCGTCATCTGTTTCCGGTGCAGCAGAATCGGTTTGCAGTAGCTGAATACAATCCGTGACTTCCTGCATACTAACTGGACAAGTCTGTTTTAAGTTCAGCAGCCGACTGATCGTTCCCATTTCCTCCGGCGAAAAGACTGTACCCAGTGCAGAAATAGAACAATCCTTTTCCTGCTGACTTCGTTCCTGTAAGGTTTCGAACAACTTTCGATAAAACGAAACCCCAAATTGCTCCGCCTGCACCTGTGCAGCAACAGATGAGATTTGCTCCGGCTGCGACAGCAGATAACAGAGCAGCCGTTCCTGTGCCTTTACCGTTCTGGAAGAAACGGCTGGGATCCCATTTTGCACTGGTGCGAGCTGCTGTGCAGTAATCGTGTGTTCCACCATATTGCTGAACGCTTTTTTCTTCTGGATCTCCTGTCGCTTTTTCTGTTTCCGCTGCACATTCAGACGCAATACATCAGCGGAAATATTGCATTTCTCTGCGGTTCGCATCAGGTAGACATCCCGTGTGACCGGATCGGAAATCTGCACCAAAACCTCTGTTGCTCGTTGCAACAGCATCGCCCGTCCACTCTCCGTCTGCAAATCCAATCCCACTTCACAGCGGTCAAGCTGAAAGTTGATGGCATCGTCTGCCCCCTCCAGCAGCATCCGAAATCGTTCTGCCCCAAATTTCTGAATATATTCATCGGGATCCTTTGCCCCCTTCATTCGGAGGACTTTGGTCTGTATGCCCACTTCGCTGAAATGCCGCATCGCCTTTTGTGTCGCATTTTGTCCGGCGGCATCGCTGTCATAGGCAATCACCACGGTTTTCGCATACTGGGAAATTTTTCTTGCCTGATCGGGCGTAATGGCAGTGCCAAGAGTTGCCACGACATTTTCAAAGCCAGCCTGATTCACAGCAATCACATCCATATATCCCTCCGCTAAAATCAAGGTGTTCGTAACGGCATTTTTTGCAAATTGCAGTGAAAACAGGTTTTTCCCCTTATCAAATACCGGTGTCTGGGAGGTATTCAGGTACTTCGGCTGGCTATCATCCAAGACTCTTCCGCCGAAGCCAATGACATTTCCCCGTAAATCCACAATCGGAAATATGACCCGATTGCGGAATGTATCATAAAGCGTCCCCCGTTTGGAACGATGTGCCACATCCGCCAGCACCAGTTCCTCTTCGGTAAAACCGTTTTGCAGCAGATAACTGGTCAAGGCATCCCAAGTATCCGGTGCAAACCCCAGACCATATTTCTTGATGGTCGTTGTTGTCAAATGCCGGCTGACAAAATACTGCAATCCTCGCTTATCGCTGCCGGTCAGCATCCGATAATAAAAATTCGCCGCTGCCCGATTTACAGCAAGAATCCGCTTTCGCATTCTGGTCTGTGCAGCGTCTGCCTCCTGTTCCGGTACTGTCATGCCGCACTTCTGTGCCAGCAGTTTCACAGAATCCATAAAATCCAGATTTTCTATCCGCTGCACAAACGTAATCACATCGCCGCCTGCACCGCAGCCAAAGCAATAAAAACTCTGCGTGTCGGGAAATATGGTACAGGACGGTGTCTTTTCTGAATGAAAGGGACAGTTGCAGACATACGTTCTGCCACGCCGTTTCAAATCCACATATGGACGTGCAATTTCTTCCAGCGGACAAGCCGTCCGCAGCTGCTCCAGAAAGACATCCGAAATCATCTGCCGTCACCTACTTCCAGTTTTTCGGTACAAATAATTCTGTATATAAATCAATCGCATATCCGTCACTCATGCCGGAAATATAATCACAGACCGCACGGTGCAGGTCAAATCGCTTTGCAATCTGCTGATACTCCTCCGACATCCGTTCCGGATGCTTTACAAAATAAGAATAAAGTTGTTCTATCAGCTGTTCTGCTTTTTTCTCTTCCCGTTTTGCAACAGGATTATAGTATACGTTGGAAAACATAAATGTATGCAGCTGTTCCTGTGCCTGTAAACAATCTTCTGCCATGCCAATCTGTTCCGCACCATGTGCCACCACACTGCTGACCAATGTGGTAATCCGTTCGGTTTTCGTGCTGCCCAGACGTTCAACGGCTTCCTTCGGCAAATCCTCTGCCCGCAGAATTCCGGCACGAATCGCATCTTCAATGTCGTGATTGAGATAAGCAATCCGATCCGCAAGCCGGACAATATAGCCCTCTCTGGTTGCTGCAATCCGGTTGGTGTGACAAAGAATGCCATCCCGCACGGCTTCTGTCAGGTTCAGTCCGTTTCCTTGTTTTTCAATATAAGTTACCACACGGACACTTTGCTCATAATGGTGATAGCCATGCGGACAAATTTGATGCAAGACCGCTTCGCCACTGTGTCCGAACGGAGAATGCCCCAAATCATGCCCCAGTGCGATGGCTTCTGTCAAGTCCTCATTCAGGAAAAGGGCACGGGAAATGGTTCTTGCAATCTGTGCCACTTCGAGTGTATGCGTCAGTCGGGTGCGGTAGTGGTCGCCCACAGGGGAAAGAAAGACCTGTGTTTTTCGCTTCAGCCGTCGAAAGGCATTGCAATGCAAAATCCGGTCTCTGTCCCGCTGAAAAGCGGTTCGATACGGGCAGGGCGATTCCGGTCGTTCGCGTTTGTCCTGTTCCGCACTCAGGCAGGCAAAGGGACTCAGCCGTTCCCGTTCCTGCTGTTCGAGTTGTTCTCGTATTGTCATCCCACACCTCCGTTGAAAACGGGTTCCAAAAGCTTCTTCTGCCATTGCTGCCCTGCCTGTGACAAGTTTGTTGACAAGCGGGGGTGACAACCGCTGAAAAATCTATATGTGTATGTATACGTGTATACAACCTACTATTATACTCTTTTTTATCAAATCAAATCCATAGGGAATTGCTTGTCACGCTTGTCAACAAACTGGATTCCTGCCCGAAATTCCGGCACATTTCGTGTTGACAAGATGATGGACAAGTTCTGTGCCAGACTGTTTCTTGTCAATGAATGAACTGGTAATTTTCAGAAAGTTCTGTTGACAAGAAAATCTTGTCAACAAGGTTGTCAACAAATCTATTTTGGATTTTTTCGCACCTTTACGGCAATCTATCTGCCACTGCCGCAAAATCAGCATACTGCAATGCATCGACCTGTACAGAAATCTCTCCGTTTGTCAATTCAATCATATCCGCCTGAAACGATGCTGTCAACTCCTCCGGCACCAGCAGAGAAAGCGTGACCGTATCTCCAAAGACTGCATCCTGCTGCAAAATCGGCAGCTGTGGCAAACGATAGGACACCTTGCCGTACAGAGAATATGCCATTTGCAGCGTAACAGGATGACAGGCTACCATCGTCTGTATGGCTGCGGCTTCCACTGCCAGTGCTGCACTGTGGGAATACGCACGCACCAGACCGCCGCCACCCAAGAGAATGCCGCCGAAATATCGTGTCACGACACAGCAAACATCCGTCAGTTCATTCTTTTGCAGCACATTCAGAACCGGTACACCAGCCGTTCCCTGCGGTTCCCCATCATCAGAATAGCGTGTCATGTGGTTTTCCCGCAAAATATACGCATAAACATTGTGCCGTGCTTTCCGATTTTCCCGCCGCACGGTTTCAATACAGGCAATGGCTTCCTCTGCCGTCTGCACAGGAACAAGCGTGGCAATAAATTCTGATTTTTTCTCCACAAAAGAGGTTTTCACTGGTTCTGCAATCGTTCGATATCCCACAAAAAAGCCCCTCCTATCCTCGTGTAGACAAACAGGACGGTAAGATACGTGCTTACCGTCCTGCTCCGTTGGTCTGTTTGCGTACAGATGGGATGGATCCAAACACCATCTGTTTCTTCGCAGGGAAGAAGATCTGTTCGCTTACTTGTCCAGATTAAACCGCTTCTTGAAACGGTCAACACGTCCGCCGGTATCCACCAGCTTCTGCTTACCGGTAAAGAACGGGTGGCACTTTGCACAGATTTCAACCTTGATATCCTTCTTGGTAGACATCGTCTCCATTACGTTTCCGCAGTGGCAGGTAATGGTTGTCTTTTCAAAAGTCGGGTGCAGTCCCTTTTTCATGTAGTTTCACCTCTTTCTGTTGTTTTTACCTGTTCCGGAGAACAGAAATAAAATACAGCAGCCCATCCGCTTGACGCAGACAGTAGTCCTGTTATTTTCCAAAAGCATGACTTTACATCATGGAATTTTATTATACTACTTTTGAGCAGCCTTGTCAAGCGGAAACTTATTTTTTTACATTTTGTCTTATTTTTATACAAAAATCGCATTCTATCCCTATCGGTGAAATCAATTTTTCTTAAGGGAACCTTGTCTGAACCCACGCAAATCCATTTTCGGATTTCTTAGGGAAAACTTGTCTGAACCGTCCGGCGGATAAAGCTTATGTTATTTTACAAACACAATTTGATCCGTTTTTCTGGGTTTCTGCTCCGGCATTTCTCCGACAGCATGTCCCAAAATACAGCAGCCAACACCAATATAATCATCTGGTATCCCCCACTGCTGCAACAGTGCACGTCCCTCCGGCAATTCGCTCATCTCTTTGGCACGGTGAATCCAGCAGCTGCCCAGACCCAGAGCATGTGCTGCCAACAACAGATTGCCAATGGCAAGGCTGCCGTCTTCCACATAGGTGTGTACGGTTCTGTCCGCCAGTACCCAAACTACAACCGGTGCTCCATAGAACGGGTCTGCCTCTACGCCCATGATGGCAGCATTCATTTTAGAGAGCTGATTCCGGATTTCTGGATTTTCTACCACAACAAATTTTGTTGCCATGAGATTTCTGCCGCTTGGAGCATACTGTCCGGCACGCAGAATCTGTTCCAAATCGGATTCTGATACCGGTTCACTGGTATATTTTTTGACACTTCGACGACGAATAATGGTTTCTATCATGGTATTTGACATAATGGATTTCCTCCTGTGATTTTTTGAAACAGCACCACACGGAGTTTGTGCGGTGCTGTATTTTATAATTCATAATATTTTCTTATAAAAACCTTATACAAACTCGTTCGCTCCACAGAGGATATTCGCCCTCTGCACGCCTCGGCAGCATTTTTGAAAAATTGCTGCACCGAAAAACTTTTTATTTCTCCATTCGGCAGAACGTTTTTACTGTTCCCATTTATTGCAAAGCTGTGTCAGCTGGTCTGCCATCTTTGCCAACTCCTTATTGGAATAGCCTCTGGCATTCTGAATATAAGCTGTCACCCGATCCAATGCGATTTGCAACCGGTCATATGTTGCAGATGCCTTTGCAGACTTCGGCTTTTCCAGATAAACTGGCTCTGCCTCATACAGGAATTGTCCGCTAAGCAAGTCAAACTCCGTACCGCTGTAGGGTGCATAAGCTGAAATATTTTGTTCGTTCAACAGTGCCGTAAATGTATCTGCTGCCGCAGTTTCCCCATGAATGACAAACACTTTTTTCACGTCCTGCACATGCTGAATCCAAATCTGTAGCCCCTTCTGGTCAGCATGTCCGCTCATACCCGGAAGCTGCCGGATTTGGGCAGCCACCTTGACGGATTCGCCGAATAATGTCACATAATTTGCTCCGTCCAGCAATCTGCGTCCCAATGAACCAGCTGCCTGATAACCAACAAACAAAATGGTATTTTCCGGCTTCCACAGATTATGCTTTAAGTGATGCTTAATCCGTCCGGCTTCACACATTCCACTGGCGGAAATCACAATCTTCGGACGAGGGTCGGTGTTAATTGCCATGGATGCCTCACTGGTCACGGCAGTCCGCAGTCCAGAAACCCCGATGGGATTTTCCCCACGCTGCACATAGGCAAGGGCTTCTTCGTCAAAACAGCTTTCTTTGTTCCGTTGAAAGACCTCCGTGGCTTCAATTGCAAGCGGACTGTCCACATAGATGGGAACCTCTTGATAGCTACCCAGCAAATTCTGATCCTTAATCTGTTTCAGAAAATACAGCAATTCCTGTGTTCTACCAACGGCAAAGGACGGAATAATCACACTGCCGCCACGCTGAAACGTTTCCAACAAAATTTTCACAAAATCCTGAATATAATCCTTTGGCTTTTCATGCAGCCGGTTTCCATAGGTGGATTCCATAATGACATAATCCGCAGAATCTGCATATTGTGGATCTCGAATCAATGGCTGATGGAAGTTCCCGATGTCGCCGGAAACCAGAAGTTTTCTGGTTTCCCCGTTTTCCGTCAGCCAGATTTCAATGCTGGACGAACCCAGCAGATGTCCGGCATCCAAAAACCGAATGGTAATCCCCTCTGCAACGGCAATTTTCTCCTCATATGGATGCGGTACCAAGTGCTCCAGTGAACCAAGTGCCTCCTGCATCGTATACAGTGGTGTATACACATCGCCGCCGCTTCGTTTTGCCTTGCGATTTCGCCACTCGGCTTCAAATTCCTGAATATGGGCACTGTCCCGCAGCATAATCTGACAGAGCGAAACGGTTGCCTGTGTTGCATGAATTTCCCCCCGAAAGCCGCCTGCATACAACAGCGGCAGCAAACCGGAATGGTCAATGTGTGCGTGCGTCAAAAAGACATAGTCAATCTCTGCCGGTGCACAGGGCACACGAATGTTCTCATAGGTATCTCGTCCCTGTTCCATGCCGTAGTCAATCAAAATTCGCTTTCCGCAGGCTTCTAAATAGGTACAGCTACCCGTTACCTCGTGGGTGGCACCAATGAACAACAGTTTCATACCGTCTCACACCTTTCTGTGGTCTGTTTTCTTTTTATGATTCGTCTGTCGTTTTTTTCGTATAAAGCAAATATTTTCTGGCAAAGAAGTTCCAAAAGAATGCCACTGCCGTCGAAACAACCTTACTGATAATCTGATACAAGCTGGTCACATCTGCCAGTGCCCACGCAAAACCCTTGGTAATGCCAATTGTCAGCAACAATCCGACCACCCCAATGGCTGCAAAAGAGAGAAACTCCAAAAACCGATTTTTCACTCTGGACTGTTTAAAAATCCAGAAAGTACTGAGAAAATAGTTCACCAGCAATCCTGCAACAAAAGAAATCCCGTTGCAAAATGCTGCATAGCCCGTGCCAGAAAAGACCAGATAAAACAACAGGGAAGACAACGCCCAGTCTACTACTGTTGCAAAACCCCCGACAAAACAATAGCGAAAGAACTGGATAAACGTATTTTCCGTATCACCAGAAAATAATTTCCCGAATTGATGCGTTTTAAAAATTTGTTTTACTTCTGTAATTTGTTCTGTATTCAAAATAAAAATTCCCTTCTTTTTAGACCGAAATCTATTGATTTGCATCATGTAACTGTAATTCTACTTATGACAGCTTCGGCAGCTCCTTTTCAATCATAATTACAAAATTGATCAGAGCGATCGCATCCTTTTCATCAATGGTTCCTGTACCGTCTGCTATATCACAATTGGCATTTGCCATCTGTGCAGATGTAAATTCTACAATTACTTTTGCCTGATATTTGTTCATGGTAATCGCATCGGTCAAATCGACCTTCCCGTCCAAATTCACATCTCCATAAAGAACAGGAACTGTGTCACTGTTGGGTGTACTGGTTTGTGCGGTAGTCGTTTCCGATGCGGCAGAAGTCGTAGAAACGGTTGTGGCAGTGGTGGTCGTTGTTGTCGTAGTCGTAGTCGTAGTCGTGGTTTCTGTGGTCGTGGTTTCTGCCGGTTTCGGTGTACTGCCATCCGGCTCAATGCCGCCTACCAACTCTCCATCGGCATAAACACAGATATAATCGGTCTGTACTTCGTTGCCGTCTCCAAACATTTCGGAATCCGTCAGCACAGGCAGCCCCTGATAACTCCAGTCATTGGAGGCATCCCACTGGTCACCGTAATATAAGCCAACACAGCACTGGTATTTCTTATTGGAATTTGCAATGGTATATCCATCCCACGCCACTTCAAAATAATAAATATTTGGATCAAAAGATGCATTGTACTGGAACGGTCCTGTTATGACACCATCTGCCGGAGCTGCTTCTGTTGCTGCCTGGTCATATAGTTCCTTCACAGTTACAAGGCTTGCATCCTGCATTTCTTCCGTACTGAAATAATACCGTACCGTCACATCCGTTCTCGGTGTGATAGAATCTGTCATGACTTTCATGGAGATTTTCGTAGTACCGGCACCGCCGCTGCACGGATCGTCCACCGCAAATGCCTCTACCCAGTAATGATTACCACCGCCTGCTTCGCCGCCGCCCTCTTCCAACGGCGGAAAATCCGGTGTCACCTGCATACTGTCATCGCCGAAGTATTCGTACAAACCGGCACATGCACCGACAAACGCTGCATTATAATCAATGGTCACTTCATTATAAGTCCAGTCCGCAGTGACATCGTTGTGCTGGTCACTGGCATCTGGACCACCGACCAGTGCCCCATACAGAACATGACGCTGCTCTCTGGTATCCTCGCACTTTGTCAAACCGGATGCTGCACGATGGTGTGGATATTTCGCTGCATTTTCACTGTAGCCAACGATATAGGCACGATTTAACGGATTGTTCCCCATCAGGTATTGCATCTGTTCCTTTGCCCATTCGCTGTATTCAGACGGCTGTCCATTGTTGTTGTACTTGTCATAGACCAGTGCAACCAGCTGTGCAGCAGTATTATATCGTGCAGACCCCCACGTATTGAGCCAGAAATAGCCTGCCGGTGTAATCGTCCCAATGCCGCCGGTCATATAGGTATTGATGGCTTTCTCTACGGAATCCCAGCAGTTCATTTCCTCATAGGGACTCTTATTCGCAGCTACCTTATAATCATCAATAAAGTTCGGGTAAGTGTACTCTCCCGCATTCAGCGGCGTTTCTTCGGAGATTTCTCCTAAAATACACTGTACCCCACTCCACATATCGTTCCAGCAGTATACATAGCATGGTGCTGCATAATAATCATAATATGGATAAATTTCTTCGAGATACTGCATATCCCCCGTGATTTTATAGAGCCAAGCGGCTGCCCAGCAGTAATCATCCTCCCATTTAGAGGAGACATAATATTGCTTCGGACCATCGGCATTGTCACTCAGCTGTTTTTCGTGTGTCTGTGCAAAGCGGAATAGTGCTTTCGCATAGTCCAGCGATTCAGCGGCATAGGTTGGATCGGTATCCTTGAAATTCAGATAATTGATTGCCAAAGAAGCGGCAGCAGAAGCTACATAATCGGTCTGTGGTTTGTCCTCTGTGAGGAAAAATGCTGGTCTTGCCATTGCATCAATCTCCGGTGCATTCCAGTAAGCATGGTCAATATCGCCGTCCCCTACCTGATAACAATGTGCAATGACATCACCGTCTGCATTCCGGAAGGTGCACTTCATCAGATAATCGTTAAAATACCGCAAAATGGTTTCGATATGGTCATCCTGTCCCGTTTTTGCATAAGAATCCCGGAATTCATAATATCCCCAACCCAATGTAGACGCCGCATAATTCTCCGGCATTCCAAATTTGACATGGTCTCCGGCATCGTGAAATCCGCCGGCAACATCGACATAACCATCTCCATCCGGGTCAAGAATCTCCCGATACTCGTCAATAAAAGACTGTGATAAGTTCGTACCGACACTGTCCACCATAGGCTGTAACGGAACTTGTGCATCATAGGTATGGCAATCCCCACGCCATTGATAGCGATCATTTTCGCTCACCTCTGTTCCGCACATATTACCGTCATAGAAATAGATGGAATACTGTAAAGCTTTCGCATAGTTGTACTCCACATCGACTGCACTTCCTGTCGGAAGGCTGACCGCAGTTTGCAGCATCACAGTTCCTAATAACCCGGCTAACATCCGCTTTCCTGTTTTCTTCCAATGATTCATCTTGGTTCTTCCTTTCTCTACGATTCCAAAAAGTATACAAACAGATACGATGCTTTCATTATACAGCAAATTATATCAAAAGTCAATGTGCTTTTTCATTTTTATGATGATACTAACCAAAATGACAGCCGATAGGCGTTTATCTACCGGCTGTCATATGATGAATATTTCTATTTTATACTGCCCGCTATTGCCACCAAGAGCCGCCATCGGCAATTCATTGCCGATATTGCAAAATCGTAAATTTTGACCTTACTGAATTTCCATCACAGCAAACCAGCAGAATACTTTGCATACCATTCCAAAATCCAGACTGCATCTTCCACCGTAATCCATCCGTTTCCATCCGTATCGGCACGTTTGAAGGCTGCCTGTTCTGCTGCGGAATCTGATTCTGAAAACAAATAAACCGGCAGATTGGCAGAATGCCTTGCATAGTAAGTTAATACCATAACCGCATCTTCCACAGAAACGATTCCATTTGCGTCCACATCCCCAAGAGAAGCGACTTCCACAGGATTGGTATGGGTTGTTGCAATCGTTGTGGTAGTAGCAAAAACGGTTGTAGTCGTAGTGGTAGTAATAAATGTTGTCATCGTTGTAGTCGTTGCCGGTGGGGTCGTTGTAGTTGGCGTGGTCGGCATCGTCGATGTAGTAGTAACAGTAGGAATCGCTGTGGTACTGGTTGTGGTCGTGACGGTTGTCATGGTTGTGGCAGTGGTGGTATGGGTAGTAGTGGTCACGGTAGTCATCGTAGTAGGCAAAGTGGTATTGGTTGTTGCCGTGGTTGTCGTAGTCATTGTGGTAGTGGTGGCAGTCGTGGTTATCGTAGTAGCAGTGGTTGTAGTCATGGTAGTAGCAGAAATTGTAGTCGTGGTGGTCATGGTTGTCATTGCTATGGCGGTCGTGGTAGTGGTCGTCGTAGTGGCAAAGATGGGGGTGGTCGTGGTATCCCATTTTAAGGAGGTTGTTGTCAGTTCTGAGGCGATGGAACCTGCTTTTGTGGTGGTGGTTGTCGTACTGGTTTCTTCTGTTGTTGTACTTCTTGTCGTCGTTTGACTGGTATCCACGCTACCCAATGTGGTGGTGGTCGTCGTGACAGTGAAATCCGGAAGATGGCTTGTCATGTCAGTGGTCGTTGTTTCTTCCCACACGTCTGATGAAGTCGTTTCTATCGGTGGGGTTGTTTCTGTTGTGGCGGTCGTACAAATCGGATCCAAAATCTGAACAGAAAAGCCGTTTTCAGCTGCATACTGTTCTGCTGCCGTATCTGCATAGCACAAAATAGAAAAATACGGAAGCGTTACCAAACCGGTTTGCGATTCCGCATCCAACTGATAACCAAATGCATGAGAACCAATTGTGGTGACTGTTTCGGGAATTTCTACACTGCACAGGGAAACACAGTCCAAAAATGCACCTGTTCCAACTTTTGAAATTCCATCCTGCAAAGTCACATCTGCCAACTGGTCGCAGCTTTGAAAAGCATATTCCGGAATATCCGCATCGGTTTCAATCTGCACTTCTTTCAGGTTGTCCGCATTGTAGCAAAAAGCAGATTTCAATTCCTGTACCGTTTCTGGTATGGTAATCGACTGCATTTGCAGATTATTCTGAAAAGCATAGTCATCTATGATGGTAACGCTTTCTGGTATCGTGTAATCCGTGAGCGACAATGCCGGTGGGCAAAATACCAGTTCCTCCAAATTAGAACGCAGCAAAATGCCATCCAGAACCGTGTAATAGGGGTTATCCTCTGCCACATAGATGCTGGATAAAGCTGTGCAGCCCAAAAAAGAGTACGCACTCAAACTGGAAACCGAAGACGGTATCACAATTTGCTGCAAAGAACAGCAATCTTGAAAGGCTTTTTCCTGTATGGTCTCTATCGTATTCGGCAACTGCACCTCCTGCAATGCCGTACAGCCGGAAAAGGCTTCTGCTGTCAATGTCGTAATGCCCTCTTCAATCACCACCCGCTGCAAGGCAGAACAACCAGCAAAAGCACCATTTGGTATTTGACCGGAAAGCGATGGCACAGTGATCTCTGAAAGTGCCCGACAGTTTGAAAATGTCAGAAGTCCTAACGACTGTAAATTGGAGGGAAGCTGCATCTCCTGCAAAGCAATGCAGTTCCAGAAAGCACCATCCCCGATTTTTTGCAACCCTTCCGGTAACACGATACGATTGAGTGATGTACAATAGGAAAACGCAAGCTTTCCAATCGAAATGACCGATTGTGGTAATATGACACTGGTCAAAGAGGTGCAATCTCCAAAGGCAGAATCTGCAATCAAAAAAACAGTTTCCGGTATATCATTGACTTCGCCGTATCGTCCACTTGGGCAACGAATCAAAATACTTTCACTTTTATCCAGCAAAAGTCCATTTTTTACACAGTACGCCGGATTATCCGCATCAACTATGAATGTTTGCAAGTTATGACAGTTATGAAATGCAGTACTGCCGATTTCAATCACGGTAATCGGAATCACAACTTCTATTAACCCATCCTGTTCATAGAATGCGTTGTTCTCCACACGTGTGACAGGCAGTCCTTCTATTTCCGATGGAATTTCCATTGTACCGTTGATGGATCCTTGATATCCAACAATGGTAATTTCCCCTTCTGCCACAATATACTGAAAAGCATTCCATTCTTGTGTATTTTCTGCATTCATACTCATTACAGGTTCTTCCCATTCATAGAGTGCATACGCTGGATTGGAAACCCCACAAAGCCCGTGCAGTATCATGAGAAATGAAAGGAATAACAATAATCCCTTGTTTTTTCTTTTTTTCATAAAACTTCTCCCTTCACAAAAAGCATCCCTTCTTGTTCTATTATACAAGAAAATTGGCAGAATGTAAAGCAGAAATTGTAAACGTTCTCATTAGGGAAAAATGCCGAAAAACCGCACAATCCCTTTCAGAATTGTGCGGCGATATGATTTTTCGGATTGGAAACCTGATTATTCTGCGACTGTAACCGGAAGCACCTTAATTTTTAAAATGACGAACTGTACCAAAGCATCGACATCATTCTCATCAATATTAGGCGTAGCGTCTGCCGTATAGCAGTTTGCAGAAAGCTTCTGCTGATCTGTTAGTTCCTGTATATTTGCCAGATATTTATTCAAAACAATGGAATCCCGCAAATCCACAACGCCATCTGTGTTCACATCTCCATAGATAATTGTTGGAGAGATTGTGGTTTCGGTACTTACAGTTGTTTCTGTCTCGGTCGTGGTAGATACTTCTGTAGTAGTGGTAGTCGTTGTTGTGGTAGTCGTTGTTGTGGTAGTCTGACTGGTGGTGGCTTTTGCCAGATAGAGTTTCATACCAGTTGTTTCCACCGGTGCCTGCTGTGCATACTGGTTTCCGGCAACTACATTTTCTATCTGAATTGTATAAGAATCATAAGTCCTCATGGAACTGGTATCCACTATAAGCGTAAACAGCAACTCTTTTTCTGTAGGAATCTGCAATTTTGAGATGCCATTGGAAAAAAGTGCAAACGAATTGTCAGGATACACCTCTTTCCAAGCTCCTACATTATAAGAAAGATCAGACGAATCGATATCTAAAATTGGCAAATCTGTTGTAACATCGAAAGAAAGTGCATAAATATCCACTGCCTCTTCTGCAGAAACATAGAAATCCAATCTTGCTGTGCCATCATTGTCTGCAGCAACGGTATACTCCGTTTGCAGTGGGGCAATAGAAATGGTAGCAGGATCCCATGTTTCATCTTTATCTGTACACGGAAGTTCAATCACACCAGCTAAATAGCGCGACAATATCATAACATCAAAAATATCCACAGCACCGTCTACGTTTACGTCTGCAGCTTCCATATTGTCCAAACCAACACCGAACATCACATAATTCATAAGATCATTAGCATCCGTGTCATCAATCCAACCATCTCCATTGACATCACCGTATAAGATAGCAGGCGTGGTGGTAGTTGTTGTAGTGGTTTCTGTGGTCGTTGTTGTCGTTGTTGTTTCTGTTGTCGTGGTAGTAATCGTTCCGCCGTTTGCAACTGCCACTTCATCCGGATAAACCGTCACTTCGTCCCCGATTTCTGCAACGACACTGCCTGTGTTATAATATGCATACAGACCTGCTGCGGCACCGACCAGACCAACCTGATAATCCAGTGCGACTTCGTTGGAAGTGGCATCTTTTGCACTATGCTGATAAGTCGTAAAATCGGTGTTTCCAGGGCCGCCACACAACGCACCATATAATACATGTCCACCGCTGGAAGCGTAATCGCCATTCCAGTTGTTAAATGCACTCCATCCATCAAATGAACCACTCTTGAGATTGGAAGCAGCACGATGATGCGGAGAAGTTGCAGAACGTTCATTGTATCCAACAACCAGACAAACATTTGCATTGTTGTCACCGAGAATCATATTCATCTGTTTTTTGCACCATTCTGAATAATCTTTTCCCGACTGTTCCTGATATTTTGTGGTCACCATTGCACAAATTTGCATCAGCGTATTGTGTCTTGCACTGCCCCAGGAATTCATGACATAGTATTGATTCTGGTTCGCATTGACTTTCTGGTCGATATAATTGGTGATGTAGCTCCAGTTTCCTGTGATTTCTGCATTGATAATGGCAGCACCAAGTTTTACATTTCCATAAAAATAGTCATCCGTCCAGTTGGAACTGCAACTGGTGTACTTTGCATTTTCCTGAAGATAGCTGTCTTCCTGTGTCGCCAGATACATCCAGCCAGCAGCCCACGAAATGTCATCCTGACAATTTTCAAACTGTTCGGAATAGGTACTCTGTTCATATGTGACTTTTCGATATTTTGTAGCAAAATTATACAAAGCGGTTGCATACTTCAGATCTTCCTCATTGCCAAAATTGATATAATTTTGTGCCAATGCAGCAGCATACTGTGCCGCTACGTTGCTTGCACCGCTTGCAGTAGAATAGGTTTCATCGTTTCCAAAACTATCCATCTGTTCTGGCGGCATCCATTGACTATGATCCTTTCCATCATCCCCCATCTCATAGACCAAAGAGGTCACTTCTCCATCTGAAGACAAGGTTGTGGAATCCTTAAACAGCTTGCAAAAACGATCCATCAGAACCCTATAATGCTGTGTGGTACCAGTCTTGTCAAACTGCTCTCCATATTCATAGTACATCCAGCCCATTGTAGAAGCAGTAAAACCAGTGGTTAAACCGCACTGAATGTGGTCACCTGCATCGTGGAATCCACCAGATACGACATTTCCCGTATGGCAGTCATCTCTCCAACTAAAGGCACTGCTTTCTCCAACATCATCGCCACACATATTCGCATCATAAAAATACAGAGAATATTGCAGCAGCTTTGCGTAATTGTCCAGCCCCAAATCGGAATCTGCATTTGTGGTCAATGTTGGAACAGATACCGTAACGGCAGCAGCTGTCACGACAACGGCGGCAATTCCTGCAACCAAACGATGTACTTTCTTTTTCAACTTCATCATAAACACCCTTTCTACAAATTTAACAAATTATTTGTGCATATGTTTTTTGTATTATACCATAATCACTATAAAATGTCAACTAATTTTTTATAAATTTTGATTCATGAGATGGATGAAACTGGGATTTCCAATTGTTTGCAATTGAGAATGCAGTGCATTGACAAAGAAAAACGGGCATGCTATAATAAAATTACAGTCTGGAAACCGACTGAATTCATTGAAAAAGGTGACGAAGGAACCATGTATCTTCCCAATTCCACAAAAGCAGCAGAATTTCTCTGTCATGAAGAAATCCTGAAAACCCTCTCGTATGCACAGGAAAATCGGACAAATTTTCCGCTCATACAGGAGATTTTAGAAAAAGCAAAACAACAAAAAGGACTGAACCATCGGGAAGCATCTGTTCTGCTTGCTTGTCCGGATGCAACCATCTGGAACGAACTTTATCAACTGGCAGAAAAAATCAAGCTGGACTACTACGGAAAGCGGATTGTTTTATTCGCACCGCTCTACCTCTCTAATTATTGTGTAAATAGCTGTGTCTACTGTCCGTATCATGTTAAAAACAAGCATATCTGCCGGAAAAAGCTCACACAAGAAGAAATCAAAAAAGAAGTGATTGCTCTACAGGATATGGGACACAAGCGGCTGGCTCTGGAAGCTGGAGAAGATCCTCTCCACAATCCAATCGAATATATTTTAGAATCCATTCAAACCATCTATGGCATTCAGCATAAAAATGGATCCATTCGGCGTGTGAATGTCAACATTGCAGCAACGACAGTGGAGAACTACCGAAAACTGCATGATGCCGGAATCGGCACCTATATTCTCTTTCAGGAAACCTATCACAAAGAACAATATGAAAAACTGCATCCGGCAGGTCCAAAACATGATTATGCTTATCATACCGAAGCCATGGATCGTGCCATGCAAGGCGGCATTGATGATGTCGGGCTGGGTGTCCTGTTTGGGTTGCAGACCTACCCCTATGAACTTGTCGGTCTGCTCATGCACGCAGAACATCTGGAAGCCACTTATGGGGTTGGTCCGCATACCATCAGTGTTCCAAGAATTAAACATGCTGATGATATTGACCCCACGGCATTTGACAACAGCATTGATGATGAAACGTTCTTCAAAATCTGCACCGTTCTGCGAATCGCTGTCCCCTATACCGGCATGATTATCTCCACCAGAGAGGGAAAAACCGTTCGGGAACGGGCATTACAGCTGGGCATTTCCCAAATCAGTGGAGCATCCTGCACCAGTGTGGGCGGCTATGACACGCCCGAACCAGAAGAAGAAAATTCTGCCCAGTTTGATGTCAGCGACCAGCGAACATTGGATGAAGTGGTACGCTGGCTGATGGAGCTGGGGTATATCCCAAGTTTTTGTACTGCTTGTTATCGAGAAGGCAGAACTGGCGACCGATTTATGGCACTCTGTAAAAGCGGACAGATTCAAAACTGTTGCCATCCCAATGCATTGATGACACTGAATGAATATTTAGAAGATTATGCAAAACCGGAAACTCGTACCATCGGAAAAGTTCTGATTCAAAAAGAACTGCAAAATATTCCCAATGAAAAAGTGCGTGCGATTGCAGCAGCACACATTGCAGAAATGACAGAGGGAAAACGAGATTTTCGATTCTGAAAGGAGACACTTATGGAAGCGACACGCAACGAAACCCCCAGTGCTGACCGAATTCACATTGTCTTTTTCGGCAGACGCAATGCCGGAAAATCCAGTTTAGTGAATGCCATTACCAACCAAACCATGTCCATTGTATCGCCGGTCAAAGGAACGACTACCGACCCCGTCCGAAAAGCTATGGAACTGCTGCCGCTGGGGGCAGTGGTGATGATTGATACACCGGGATTGGATGATACGGGCGAATTGGGTACGCTGCGGATTCAAAAGACGCAGGAAATGTTACAGCGTACTGATTTGGCAGTAATTGTCATCGACAGCATGGAAGGAAAAACAGAATTAGAACAAGAACTGGAAACCACGCTGCAAAAACAGCACATTCCTTTTGTAGAAGTGTATAATAAATGTGATGTGACCATGCCGGAATGGCTTCCTGCATCTGCCATTGCAGTCAGTGCGAAAACGGGTTTTCAAATCCAAAAGCTGAAAGAACGACTCGCTGCCACTTATCAAAGACAGACACCAGAAACAGAACATTCTCTGCTCGGTGATTTCGTGCAAAAAGAAGATGTTGTCGTTCTGGTGACACCCATTGATGCATCTGCCCCAAAAGGGCGTATGATTTTACCGCAGGTACAGGCAATTCGTTCAATCTTAGACAAAGAGGCAATTTGTCTGGTGGTACAGCCGGCACAGCTTTCCTTTCTGCTGCAAAATCTGAAACAGCCGCCGAAGCTGGTGGTAACAGACAGTCAGGCGTTTGCAGAAGTAAATTCTATTGTTCCGCCGGAAATTGCAATGACTTCTTTTTCTATTTTGTATGCCAGATATAACGGCGTGCTGCAAAAAGCAGCATTGGCAGCTAAAACGCTGGAAACACTGCAAGAACATGACCATATCCTGATTACAGAGGGCTGTACCCATCACCGGCAGTGCAATGACATTGGAGCAGTAAAACTGCCGAACTGGATACAAGCCTATACAAAGAAACCATTTGATTTTTCTCTGACTTCTGGGGCATCTTTCCCAACTGATTTACAGTCATACAAATTGGTGGTGCATTGCGGCGGATGTATGTTGCAACCTCGTGTGGTACAGTATCGAGAACAGCTTGCGGAAGAAGCCGGCGTGCCGTTTACCAACTATGGTATTCTGATTGCGTACATGAATGGCATTCTACAGAGAAGCCTTTCCATTTTTCCAGATTTATTTGAAAGATGAATCAAAAAGAGCAGTTGCTTTCCTACCTTGCAACTGCTCCTATTTTTATATGCTATTCCATATTCTCCCGATTTCCCGATGCAAACGCATTCATATCAATATCAATCACTTCTCTTACAGGCTGTATGAGTGCATCTTCATAGTGACAATGCCACTGCTCCCCCATCATTCCATCTATGGTGTCATTCTCCTGAATGGGATTGCCGTTTGCAAACAGATAAGAGAGGACATTGTAAGCATGATTGACCACCGCATTGGGATCTACCGCATGAAAATGATACTGTAAATCCGGCAGAGATAGCATATGCATTCCCAATGTGTCAACAATCATATCATCTGTATCCTGTATATTAAAGAATCTAACATTGACGGCAAAATAAACAAATCGATCTTCTTTCGGAATCGTATGATTGCGAATTTTATCTGCTGCAAACATTTTTCCGGAATTTTTCATATATACAGCTTCGCAGGTTGGATACAATTCCACCAAAGCTTCCATATAATTCATCAGCATTTCTGCACGATCCCGATAATCCATCATGCCTGCAAGCATATCCACTGCAACAACCTGATAGTTACATTGCGATAAAATTTGCTCATGTTCTGGGCAAGCCCACATCTGACTTCTGATAAATGCATCTATTTTTTCATGATCCGTTTTACAACAATCTGTAATCATCAATATCGGTGCAATTGTGCCCGTTTCATAGGTCATTTTATATTGATTTACCGAAAAAATAATACTGTTCCCTTTATCATCACTAAAATCCAAGTCATCGCCAAGGTGTTTCTTCATTACTGCAATCGCTGTTTCTCTATCAGGCACTTTGCACTTTTCTTTCATGAGCAGCTGCATTGCAAACACAAGGTACTTTTTCTTTTTGATTATATATAAATTAAGATATTTTTGACAAAACAAAAGAGGCGAAACAGGAAAAGTTTCGCCTCAGAGAAGATGCCGGCACCTAC
>JAEDGE010000151.1 GCA_016297675.1 Oscillospiraceae bacterium | reverse complement strand
ACGCACAAGCAGCATCCCAACAAAATCCGCAAAGCGGACAGCCGCAGCCTGCACAAACACCACCATATTATTCCTATTCGCAACCTTCCCCATTTCCCCCTATGCAGCCGGTTCCAGCTGTAACAAAACCCCAAAAAGCCAAGGCAACTCCCGAACAGCGACGACTGACAAAACTGGCATGGATCGCCATTGCACTGGCATTCTTATTGCTACTGTACTGTATTTTCAGTGATATTTTCCACTACTATCAGATGGACGATGCAACACCGACTATGCAACAGTCTCAGCAAACACTGACGGTACAATATCAGGAAAAACCGGATTCGGAACAGATTACAAAACCGGATGCAGACGGGAAATATACCGTTGCCGGCGTTGCGGAAGCAGTTGCTCCATCCATTGTGGAAATCAAAGCCGCCTCTGGCAACACTGCTATGAGCAGCGGTTCTGGGATTATTCTCTCCGAAGATGGTTACATTGTCACAAATGCACATGTTCTGCAAGACTGTGATACCTTCTGGGTTTCCATCGGGAAAGACAAAACGATTCTCCCAGCAACTTGTATCGGGATGGATACAAAAACAGATTTGGCAGTTTTGAAAGTAGAACAGACTGGCTTACCGGCGGCAACCATCGGAGATGCTGACTCGCTGCTGGTCGGAGAGGAAGTCGTTGCCATTGGCAACCCTGCTGGGCTGACAGGAACCGTCACAAACGGTATTGTTTCCGCCCTGCATCGACAGGTCAAGAGTGGTACAACTGGCTTTGAAATGGACTGCATTCAAACGAATGCTGCAATCAGCCCCGGAAACTCCGGTGGTGCTCTGGTCAATCTGTATGGGCAGGTGGTCGGCATTACCTCCTCCAAATACACCAGTATTTACAGCGGAACCGCTTATGAAGGGCTGGGCTTTGCCATCTCCATCAATGCTGCCATGCCGATCATTGAAGAGCTGGTTGCAAACGGCTATGTATCGGGTCGAGTGCGTGTGGGTATTACTTTTCGGTCATTAGATATTCCAGAAGTACTGGCAGAATTTCAGCAAACATACAACCTATCAGAAAATATTGAAATGACAGGACTTTGGATTTCTGAAATTGCACAAGATTGTGATATTTCTAATACCGAATTACAGGTTGGTGATGTCATCTATTCAGTAAATGGTACTGTCGTCACAAATTACGATGATTTGAATGCCGTACTGGAAACCTGTAAGGCGAATGAAACACTCTCTGCCGACTGTTATCGATTTGATGATGCCGGAAACCAGCAGAAGTTTACCATTACATTCCAACTCATGGAAGATCGGTCGGGGAATTTCTGATTTTAAAACAATCCTATTACAAAAAACGGAAAGCAACGATTCTGCTGCTTTCCGTTTTCTTTTCTCAGTCTATCTAATTTTACCACAAACAAACCGCTTACAGCGTTACCTTTTCTGCCAGATAAGCTTCCAATTCTGCAATCGGTACCCGTACCTGTTCCATGGTATCCCGATCTCTCACCGTAACACAATTATCCTTTTCCAGTGTATCAAAGTCATAAGTAATGCAGAACGGTGTTCCAATCTCATCCTGCCGACGATACCGCTTTCCAATTGAGCCGGCATCATCAAAGTCTACCATGAACTTCTTGGACAGCTGTGCATACACTTCCTGTGCCTTTTCACTCAGCTTCTTCGAGAGCGGCAAAATCGCTGCCTTATACGGTGCCAGTGCCGGATGGAAATGCATTACGACACGAGTATCATTCTTTTCTGCATCCACCACTTCTTCATCATATGCTTCTGTTACAATCGACAGGAACAGACGCTCTACGCCCAGAGATGGCTCAATGACATATGGAATATACTTCCGGTTTTCCTCTGGATCAAAATATTCCATGGACTTGCCGCTGTGGTTCATATGCTGCGTCAGATCGTAATTGGTTCGGTCTGCTACGCCCCAGAGTTCGCCCCAGCCAAAGGCAAAGCGATATTCAAAGTCGGTAGTTGCCTTAGAATAGAAGCACAATTCCTCCGGATCGTGGTCACGCAGCCGCAGGTTTTCTTCCCGAATGCCAAGATTCAGCAGGAAATTCTTGCAGTAGCTTCTCCAGTACTGGAACCATTCCAAATCGGTATCCGGCTTGCAGAAGAATTCCAGTTCCATCTGCTCAAATTCCCGTACCCGGAAGATGAAGTTCCCCGGTGTAATTTCGTTCCGGAAGGACTTTCCGATCTGTGCCACACCAAACGGTACTTTTTTCCGAGAGGTTCTCTGAATGTTGGCAAAGTCTACAAAGATACCCTGTGCGGTTTCCGGACGAAGATAAAGCTCTGACTTGGAATCCTCTGTGACACCCTGAAACGTCTTGAACATCAAGTTAAACTGCCGGATGTCGGTAAAATCGTTTTTTCCGCAGTTCGGACACGGAATCTGCTTTTCCCGAATGTAGTTTATCATTTCCTCATTCGACCAGCCTGCCGGATTCGTACCATCAAAATCTTCAATCAAATTATCTGCTCTGTGGCGAGTTTTACAAGCCTTACAGTCCATCAGCGGGTCAGAAAAGCCGCCAAGGTGACCAGATGCCACCCAAGTTTGCGGATTCATCAGAATCGCACTGTCTAAGCCAACATTATACGGGCATTCCTGCACAAATTTCTGCCACCATGCCTTTTTAATATTATTTTTCAGTTCCACACCGAGCGGACCGTAATCCCATGTATTGGCAAGTCCGCCATAGATTTCTGAACCGGCATATACAAAGCCTCTGGATTTGCAAAGGTCTACAATTTTGTCCATGCTCTTTTCCTGATTGGTCAGCATTACAATTTCCTCATTTCTGTGTTTTTTTGCACAAAACGTGCATCCTATCTTTTTTATTATAAACGAAACAGCGGAAAATGTCAAGGTTCTGGAAATCACTTTTGCGGAGAATCCCAAAATAACTTACAACTAAAGACAATTCAAAAAGGCTATTCCCGTCATGAAAATCACAGGGCAGCGTTTATTGATATTCATGTTCCAAAATAGAATAGTAAAGTCTGTCGACATACACGCCATTCATATAAAAATAATCCCGTAATGTTCCTTCATAATGAAATCCACATTTTTCAATGACTCTTTTCGATGGGATATTGATAGACTTATGACAAATTTGTACTTTATGGAGCTTTATTTTGGAAAATCCATAGTCTATCACTGCCTTGGTTGCTTCTGTTGCAAAACCACGACATTGGAATGCAGAACCGATACAATATTCTATTTCTGCAAAGTTATTTTTGGTATCCACCAAAAAATAAGCAATCTGACCAATGCATTCTTCATTTTCCTTTGCAATAATTGCCCATCTGTAATAGTCATTGCTTTGATATAAATTTATATATTGATTCAACAATGCGTCTACTGCCTCTTTTGTTGTATAGGTTGGCTCCGAATACATGGATTGTATGTTTTCATCTGCAATCCAGTTTTTTAACATCGCACTGTCATCATCATATGTGAACTGCCTTAAAATGAGATTTTGGGTTTCTATCCTTTGTGTTCCAATATGATTCATCTATCTATGACTCCTTTCACGTTATGCATAATCATATATATGCAATAAAAAGAGGCTATTACACGATTCTGGTTGATGCAATAGTCTCTCATTTTCCATCTTATTTTCCTGACCAACATTTAAAAAAAATGATTCCTTCCTTTCCGTTTCAGCACATCAAAAAAGACAAACCTTAAAATTTTTTGACAAAAGAAAGGAACTTCTGCTATACAACTGCATCGTTATCATATCTATATACTTCGCCTTTCAGATAATTAGTATCATTGGAAATATTACAACGATCCCTTTGCTTTTTTGTATACAACGTTTCTAATTTTTTCTTTTTTATGTTGCTATAAATCCCTCCAAGTACACTAACCACTATTAAAGAACCTACCAATGATGCCAAACTAGAAACACCAGAATTATAACTAATAAATGTAAAAAGTATTATACATAGAACTGCAGCAAAAATAAATGGAAGAGATACTTTTTTTGAACGTTTTCTATTTAGCTTATTAATATCCTTACTTAAGCATTCTATTTCTCTTTCATTCTCAGTAATTTTTTTTCTTTTTTCCTCAATTTCTTTTCCTTTTATGCTCCAATATTCCCTTACACAATCTTTATATGCATTCCAAGCTCCTTGCAACTTCTCTGCTACTGCCTCATCTTCATGTGCTTTTGCAGCAGTATAGGCACGCTGAAAATTTGTTTCTACATTGGAAAATTGACTTTTTCCTATTGTATGATCTTCCAGCTCTTTTGAATTTGCATTAACAAGTCCCCAAAAGCCACGATAATCTGCTGGATTCTCACGTGTTGCTTTTTCAAATGCAGCAGTAGCATAAGAGTAATCTCTTTGAACATGCATCCATTCATATCCATTCCGAATTTCCTTATCAAAAATAGTTGTCACATAACTAGATTCCACATTTGCATGATCAGAAGAAAGTGCATATGGCGTTCCACAATGA
>JAEDGE010000150.1 GCA_016297675.1 Oscillospiraceae bacterium | reverse complement strand
CGTTAAACAGAGTGGATTTGCCCACGTTGGGCAGTCCTACGATACCAAGTTTCATATATCTAAAATCTCCTTTATTTTCAATGGTTTTTCGGGTTAGGGGGGTGCATTCCGCACCAATTCCGCACCAATTTTTCGGCAGCGCACCAATTTTTCAACTTGCCAGACTGGTGTTTTGCTCGAACTGTTTGATGGCGGTGGAGAGGGATGCGTCGGTGACATGGACATAACGATCCATAGTCGTTTTGATGCTCGCATGACCGAGCAGCTTTTGCAAGACTTTCGGCATAACTCCGCTTTCAATCGCACGAGTCGCATAGGTGTGTCTCAAAGCGTGCATACAGAATCGCTTGATCTTAGCCTCATCGCACAGCTTGTAGAGATGAGTATCGTAGGAACTGTTTTTTGCAGGCTCTCCGGTGCGGAAATTGATAAACACCAAATCTCTCATGCAGAGATACTTGGTTTCGCCTGTGCGGCGATCCACGTATTCAAGAATCTGAGACAGGACTTCCGATTCTTTGCGAGTGTGACGTTCATCGTAGCACGATTTCAGTATATCGTACGCACGGTTTGTCAGCGGAATGGTGCGGTAACTGCTTTTCGACTTGGGAGGACCGGCACGCCAAACCTTTGTGTTATGCCGATATTCCAGCGTCTTGCTGACGGTCAGTGTACGCTTTTTCCAGTCGATAGAATCCCAAGTCAGCCCGATCATTTCCGAAGTGCGCAGCCCGGTCTCCAACAGCAGCGCATACTGCCTGTAGTTGTGAGATCGTTTTGCAGTTTCCAGAAAGGCTGTCTGTTCTTCCACAGTTAAGAACTTGATGTCATCCACAGCACGGACAGGCTTCGTATAACGAACTCCGTCCATAGGGTGCTTGGAGAGCATATCGTTCATCACTGCCGCCCGGAACATGGTTCCCATCGCAATATACGCCTGTCGGATGGTAGATCCTGCATAGGTTACTTCCATCCGGTTAAGGATGATCTTACAATGCATGGGTTTGACATCGCACATACGCATAGATCCGATAACCGGCTGGATGTTCCTTTTATACCGTTCCCGGTAGTTCCTTTTGGTATTGGGAGCCAGATCAGCAATCA
Source organism: Oscillospiraceae bacterium (assembly GCA_016297675.1). Lineage (GTDB taxonomy): Bacteria > Bacillota > Clostridia > Oscillospirales > Ruminococcaceae > Ruminococcus_C. The sequence continues at coordinate 3,408 of JAEDGE010000150.1, read as the reverse complement.
GATTGTTGATCCAGAACTCAAACCAGGCATCCACCGTCATTTCGGAGGAAGGGTTATGAACATCGTGCTTATCTTCGTACTGCGCATCGGCAAGCCAATTGCGGGCTTCCGGGAGCGTGTCAAAGTGCTTTTCCTTGCGAGAACCGTCCTTTGCGGTATATCTTGCGGCGTACTTACCGTCTTTTCTCTGGCAGATACCCTTGCCACATTCTTTGCCTTTTAAGTTTTTGCCCATATAATGAACTCCTTTCCTTAGAGTAGGAAACGTGAGTTCATCACGACACTCTACTTTAACACAAAAACGTAAATTTTTCAATAGATTTCAATGATTTTGGTGCGCACCAACGAACAATATTGGTGCGCACCAATGAACAGCGTCATATATTCAAATCGCAACTCTACTTTCAATGAATTCCTCAAAAGCCTTGCGTTTTACCAGTTTCTTAGTACCCACATACAGAACAAAGGGGCAGTTTGCTGTATTTCTGATTTCACTTTTGACCGAAGGATATTGCTATGGTATTGCCGCTTCGATTGGAGGAATGCTGGCGGTCAACTATGCATTTACATACCCGTACTTCACGCTGGACTTTAATGTTCCTGTAAATCTGATATCGGCAATCATCATGACAGCCGTTTCAGTTTTGACGGGTATGTTGACTACAAAAATTAAGTATTACGAAACAGAAAAAGCCGAAAGCGAACGGGAACGTATGCGTGCCAATCTTCTTCGTGCAGTATCTCACGATTTGCGTACACCGCTCACTACCATATACAGCGCCAGTTCAACTCTGCGCAGCAAAATGAATGTGCTAACCGAGGATCAGCAGGATACCATGCTGAAAAATATTGAAGAAGATTCCGAATGGCTGGTACGAATGGTAGAGAATTTGCTTTCCGTTACCAGAATCAATAATGAACAAATCGAAATAGCCAAAACGCCTGTTATTCTGGATGAACTTATTGATTCTGTAATGACAAAGTTTTTGAGCCGCTATCCCGACCAAAAGGTCACTCTGGATATTCCCGAAGATGTTGTTGTTGTTTCTGTAGACACGCTTCTAATTGAGCAGGTATTGATGAATTTGTTGGAAAATGCTGTTTTCCATGCAGAAAACATGACACACATATTCTTCAGAGTTTTTACATCCGGCCAGAAGGTTATTTTCGAGATTGCAGACGACGGTTGCGGCATAAATGAGGACAAGCTGAAGCACATATTTTCGGGGAGTTTTGAATCTTCCGGAGCCTCTGCTGATGCCCAGAAACGAAACGCTGGTATCGGCCTTTCTGTTTGCGCTACCATCATCAAAGCACACAACGGAGAAATTAGTGCAGAAAACAGAAAGAGTGTCTTAACCTGTATTTCCAATGTAGGCCCTGCATTTGAAGCGGTAGGCCCATATTCCAGTTTTGCAGGATACAGTGATTTTTCAACGATTGTTTTGACGCTTACGATGATGCTCGGAAGATTGGAAATCCTTCCGGTGCTGATTTTGTTCAACAAACGCACATGGCAGAAAATATAGAAATACAAGGAGAAATATAATGCTAACTACAGAAGAAATTATGCAACTGATTCAAAGTCTGATCTGGTTGCTTGCGGGTGTCGGCGTATTTATCGTAGGTATGAATTTTATGGGCGATGCTCTGGAAAAAAGTGCTGGAAGTGGCATGAAAAGGCTTCTGGAAAGAATCAGCAACAACCGGTTTTCCGGTGTGGGTATCGGCGCCGGTGTGACGGCGATTATCCAGAGTTCCTCTGCCACATCCGTCATGGTCATAGGTCTGGTAAATGCCGGTGTTATGACCTTGATGCAGGCAACTCCCATCATTATGGGTGCCAATATCGGTACAACCATTACCGGCGTTTTGGTGGCTCTGAAAAATGATTACTTCAACATGGCAATGTATCTGCTTGCATTTGCCGGTGTCATGATGGGCTTTTCCAAAAATCAGAAGATTAAAATCGCAGGCAGCCTTTGCTGTGGCTTGGGACTTATCTTCGTCGGTTTGGAGGTGATGAGCAGCGAACAGGCATTCGGCAATCCTCTCGTGGAGAATATGTTCACAGAGATATTCCAGACGATCGACTTCCCGTTGCTGCTGATTCTGGTCGGTGTTGTCTTTACCGCACTGATCCAGAGTTCTTCTGCCTCGACCGGTGTTGTGATTACCATGGTTGGTGCCGGTGTACTGCCCCTTGATTTGGCCTTGTTTATCGTCCTTGGCGCAAATATCGGTACCTGTGTGACTGCTCTGCTGGCCTCTGTTGGTGCAAATACCAACTCCAAGCGTGTAGCGCTGATTCACTTTACCTTCAATGTGATCGGCACGGTTTTGTTTACAGCAATCATCTGGATTTTCAGAGAGCCAATAGTAAATTTCCTGGTCTCTCTGTTTCCTGGAAGCGATCCCATGTCCCTGCAAATGCGTGTTTCTATTTTCCATGTTATCTTTAATGTAACCACAACTTGTCTGTTGCTCCCCTTTGTAAAGCAGCTTGTACAGTATTCTTGCTGGGTGATCAAAGATTGGAAACAAGAAGGTACTACCCACAGCCTCAAATATGTTGATGATCGTTTGCTATCTTTGCCGCCCGTAGCATTGATGCAGGTTAAAAAAGAAATCAACTATATGCTGTCTTTGGTGGAAGAAAATATCCGGTATTCCCTTGCCTCTATAGACGGCAGTCCCGCAGTAAATGCTGAAAAGATCTCTGAAAACGAAGATATAATCGACTTTACCAACGGCAACCTAACACAATTTTTGATTAAACTGTCTGCCTGTGTTGATGAACGGGATGAACAGAAAATCGGTGCATATTTCCATGTGTTGAACGACTTGGAGCGTATTGGTGACCACGCTGAGAATTTCCACGAAATTGGGCAGGAAATGCTGGGCAAGGAACTGGCTTTCTCAGATACGGCGCTATCGGATATCAAGCAGATGTATGGTGTTGCCATTGCTATGATTGCTATTGCTAAGGATGCGTTTGATACGGAGAGTCCGGATCGTCTGCCTGCCCTTACAGATTTGGAAAACCAGACAGATGAAATGAAGAGAGTCTTTAGTGCTAAGCACTTCTCTCGTCTATCTGAGGGCAACTGCAGTCTGGAGGTCAGTCCCTATTATACGTCTACCATTACCGGTTTGGAACGTGTGGCAGATCACCTTGTCAATGTTGGTTATAGTATTCTAAGTCCTACTGGTTCACAAGGAGACAACGAATAAGTCAGAATAACAATTGTATCCTGTTTAGTTAAAAGAGCCTGACCTCGCAAAAGCGAAGTCAGGCTCTTTATTTGTATTTTATTCTTCCATGACTTCCAACATCATTCTGGCATCCAGCCTAAAGCTGTTCTGGAATATCAGACAATCCGTTATCGTCTGGAACTCCCGGACGCA
>JAEDGE010000011.1 GCA_016297675.1 Oscillospiraceae bacterium | reverse complement strand
TGAAAGACCAGTCTGAAAATGCCCTTTAATAATTTCGGTGTTTTTACTACTACAATTTTCATGGTATCTGCCTCCGTTCTATGTTCTGCCAGTTTCATCCGGCTTACTGTATTGTATTCCAGTCATCCGGAAAAGGTTCTTCATGAAACTTTGTTTTTGTAAGCAGAAACTTCTTATGCCACAATGGATATTGTATTTTGATGACAGGCAATCTGTTTTCGCAAGTGGCGTTTGATGAGGCAATAACATACAATATGTGCAGAAAGCGTGATGAGCCATGTGATGGGATAGGAGAGATAGACTACCTGTACCGTGTGAAATTCTGGAATCTGGAAGACCGTTGCAATCCAGACCAATCGCAAACCGCAAGCACCAATCAGAGAAACCACCATGGGCAAAACGGAATAATTCAGTCCACGCAGGGCACCTACCATGACGTCCATCATACCGCAAAGGGCATATGTGGCGGAAATAATATGCAGTCGTTTCATTCCGGCTGCAATCACTTCTGGACTACTGGAATAAATTCGGAGCAGCGGTTCTCCAAGCAGTACTACTGCATTTCCCAATACTATTCCCACTACAATGACACAGCCTTGACCGGTCAGCAAAATCCGGTTCATACGATTGTACTTTCCAGCACCGAAATTTTGACTGGTGAAGGAAAGGGTAGCCTGATAGAAGGCATTCATTGCCACGTAGACAAAGCCTTCAATATTGGCAGCTGCAGAATTTCCAGCTACTACGATATTGCCGAATAGATTGACAGAAGATTGAATAACAACGTTGGAAAGAGCAAAGACGACACCTTGAAAGCCAGCTGGAATGCCGATTTTCATAATCTGTATCATTTTTCCCCGATGAATGCGAAGCTTGTTCCATTGCAGGTGCATGACGCCCTTTTCTTTTCGCATGCACCGCAGCACCAGACAGGCGGAGATGGCTTCGGAAATAACCGTTGCAATGGCAACACCGGCAACATCCCAATGCAGGAAAACAACAGTCAATATATTCAGCACCACATTGATGCATCCCGCAAAGGTCAGGTAATAGAGTGGTCTTCTGGTATCGCCGACAGAACGCAGCAGTGCACTGCCGAAGTTATACACCATATTGGGAATCATGCCGATAAAGTAAATATGCAGGTATAGAGTTGCCAACGGAAGAACTTCTTTTGGTGTCTGCATCCAGATGAGAAATTGTTTTGCACCAATGATGCCCACAATCATCAGCAGCAAACCGCTGGCGAAACTCATTGTGATGGCGGTGTGAACCGTTTCTTCTAAATCTTTGTTACATTTCGCCCCATAATATCTGGCAGCAGTAACATTGGCACCAATGGAAAAGCCGACAAATAAATTTGTCAGCAGGTTAATCAAAGCGGTATTTGAGCCGACTGCCGCCAGAGCATTGTCTCCGGCAAATTTGCCGACTACGACAATATCCGCGGCATTAAAGAGCAGTTGTAAGATACTGGACAGCATGAGTGGCAAGGAAAACAGCAGCATCTTTTTTAAAATGGAACCGCTGCACATATCCATTTCATATTGTTTTTGTGTCGATTTCATAGGATGTCAAGTTCCTCCTGATGGTTTTATTTTGTATGGAAGATGTGAAAAAAGCCCAGCAAATCAGCTGGACTTTTTCTATATTCTTCTGGCTTTTATACAGCAGTGGAATCAGATGAAACAGCATGTGCCTCTGCTTCTGCAAGGGAGGCATAATGATAAAACGCCGCTGTGTTTGACATGGTCATTTCTGCTAAGTTTTTTCCGCTGCGGTGCAGTTGTACAATCCAGGTTCCGTACTGTTGCAGCAGTGTTTCAGAGTATGTCAGCAGCTCTCCTCGCAAATAGGTTTCATAGGATGTATTCCACGCCGTATCTTCACTGGTGTGAATGTGCCGTGCCTGACCGGCAAGCTTGGGATATTGTTTTGCAAGGTCTTCCATCCAGCTGACTTGAATAGAGACAATTGCTTCACAAAGGGCTTTTTTCTGTTCCGATACCGGCGGCAGTTCCTTCTGTAAGGAAGCATATTCTTCCGGAGCGGTGCTTTCCATCATTCGTGCATATTTTTCTGTTAGCAGATTCCAACCTCGCTGACTGGCTGCCTGTAATTCTGACCAATACTGCTGCAGCATGGCAAGCGGCCAAGTGAGGTACTGACTTTTCCGCATGATGGAAAATGTCTCCCAGTCATCCTGGCAGCCAGCCCGAACGCCCTCGTTTTTCACCTTATCAAATTCTGAAAATTCCAGTTCGACAATTTGCTGCACCAGTGCTTCCTGTTGTTCCAGCGTTTCTGCCTGTGCAGCCGCTGCTTCTGCATGTACCTGCATATAGGGTTCCTCCCGTTCTGTAATCCCTTGCTGCCGCATCTGGTCTGCAAGAATCTGGCAAACCGGTGTTACAATTTCTGTTTCCCACTGTTCCATGGGCAGGGTTTCCCATTGTTTCAGCCGTGCAGCAATGGCTTTGCCCTGCGGCAGCTGTTCTGTACTGTGTAGCAGCCATTTATAATAAGGGGCATACACACCAGCACAAAGATGGGCTGCCCGCATGGCACTCTCTGCAAAATGGGAAAAGGCGAGCATCGCAGTCAGTTTGTCCCCACGCTGCAACAGGCGAGGTAGATTGTATTGTCCTCGCTGTGCCATCCAGGCAGTTTCCTGTGCGAGCCGACGCAGGCGAACCGCTTTGGGATACCCAAACCGCAATGCTTTTCGGATACGGGTAAATGTACCCAGATTATCCTGAAATACGGCTCCATTTACAGCGGCTGCCAGCTGTTCTTCTTCGATTTGCAGCCACTGTGCTTCTGTCTGCGGCACACCGCCGATGCCAATCAGCCGGCGGTAAAAATCAGAAATCCGGCACACGCCAACTCGTTCCGTTCCTTGCGGTGTCACAGTGCGTGTAATACCGCAATAGGTTTTCGGCAGCAGGGCATATGCCTGCTGAAGGGCGGCAATTTGTGCTTCGTCCATGGTATCCGGCACCCAGATGCAAAATCCTGCTCCGAAGTCGTGGTCTTGGGAAAGTACATCATCATAGCCGAAGCACTCCGACCCCTCTCCCACCAGACCGACGGCAAGTTGGTTCCATATATCTGGAAACATGCGTTGCAGCATGGGTTTTCCAAAAGTCTCGTAATATTGTTTGCAGAGTGTCATGCCATTCCGAACCGGCTTTCCCCCCAGCTTTTCATAGGCACGGGCAGCATTTTCCTGTACGATCTCATAGGCAGCTCCCCGTCCCATATGTAGTTCCATTTCCGAGAGGGCTGCTTCATAGTACCAGACGGCAGTTTTGTAATCTTGTAGCTGAAATTGTGCATCGCCCATGGCTGCCAGCGTTGCACTGTAGTGAAAGTCAGACGGACTGCGTCCTCGAAATACGTCTAATGCTGCCTGTAGCAGCGGCAGTGCTTTGTCTACCCGATGCAGATGCAGCAGGGAAACAGCCAAATTAGTCTGGGAAATGGCAACTCGTATCGTCTGTCCTTCCTGTTGGGTAACAATTTGCAATGCCTTTTCCAGTGCAGTACAGGAAGCTTCCCAGTCTTCCACCGCTTGATACAACAGGCTGAGGTTGTTATAATAGCTTGCCACTCTGCCGTCCTTAGGCGGCAACAGGCGGTCATATAGGGCTTTCACTGCCTGATAGCTGGAGAATGCCGCTTCATAATCTCCAGCAGCACGCTGGGCATTGGCAACATTCAGTAAGGTTGTCGCATGGGGGATGGTTTGTTCCAGATGTAGCGTTTGGATGCATTGCAACGCCCGTTCTCCGGCGGTAATAGATTCTGCAAACCGACCGCAGTCCCGCAGGAATCCCATCTGTTCATTATAGAGAGTCAGTGCAGCTTCCCAGTCTGGTTCTTGTTCTGCTGCCTGAATCTGTTCGGTTAAGAAGGCGTCTGCTTCTTTCAGCTTGCTTTCTCGCAGCAGGGCATCCAACTGCTGTAATTTATGTTGCACCTGCATCTTGCTTCACGCATTCTGTACAGCGTCTGCCAGTTCCTGCAACTTGGCTTCTGTTTCCGGCTGCACCGTGGAACGAATTGTGACAGTCGGTTCGAGTACTGTAATATTCTTCATGGATTCCAGATAGGATAACATTACTCGTTTCGCAGATGGTGCCCAGGAACCGTTTTCGATCAGAGCCACCTTGCGGTTCTGATACATCTTTGCTTTCAGGTGCAGCAGGAAATCTTCCATTGGCGGAAAGACGCCGCCATCATAGCTGGCAGATGCCAGTACCATGCGGTCATAGCGGAAAGCATTGGCAATGGCTTCTGCGAGGTCATCTCTCGCAAGGTCTGTTATGGCTACAGTTTCGCCTGCCCGGATGAGTTTGTCAGCGAGTTGTTCTGCGGCTTTTGCAGTATTGCCGTGAATAGAGGCATAGGCAATCAGAATGCCGTGTTCCTCTGGCTGGTAGCTGCTCCAGATACGATATTTTTCGATGTAGTGTCCGAGATTTTCTTTCAGAATCGGACCATGCAGCGGACAAATCATAGAGATTTCCAGTGTAGACGCTTTTTTCAGCAAGGTCTGTACCGGCATGCCGTATTTACCCACGATATTATAATAATAGCGACGTGCTTCTTCGTCCCACGGTTCTTCGGTGTCCAGTGCTCCGAATTTGCCGAACCCGTCCGCAGAGAAGAGAATTTTTTCTGTTTGCTCATAGGTTACCATGACTTCTGGCCAGTGTACCATGGGTGCGAGAAAGAATTGTAGCGTATGTTTGCCGAGTGACAGGGTGTCGCCTTCTGTCACAGTCATTTTTGGCTGGTCAGACAAAGCAAAAAAGTTTGGCAGCATGGAAAAGGTCTTTGCATTGCCGACCAATGTGATCTGCGGATATTTTGCAATCAATTCTGCAATGGTACCGGCATGGTCTGGTTCCAAGTGGGAAATAATTAAAAAATCCGGCTGTCTGCCTTGTAAAGCTGCATCCAATTGCATCAGCCATTCTGCTGACATCCGATGGTCTACCGTGTCCAGAATTGCAATTTTTTCATCTAAAATGCAGTAGGCATTATAGGAAACGCCATTTGGTACGATATACTGGCTTTCAAATAAATCAATGGTCTTGTCATTTATGCCGATATATTGGATTCCATCAGCAATCATATTTTTTTTCATTCCAAAAAACCTCCTGATCAGTTCAAAGCAATGCTGCAATGATGATAACAAATCTTAATTAAGAGTATATCACATTTCTTCTATTTGGTCAAGGGTAATTCCTGCTTTTTCCCGCAAAAAAGACTTGTCATAACAGACAAGCCTTTTTTGTTAAAAAATAATATTTTATATCAAAATTAAATAGCATGGAACGTATGAGGAATGGTCTTGCAGCGAGCAACAAACGGTACCATTCGCCGTAGGGCAATACAGCAGCGATGTGCATGCTCTTGCGAGGAAAACAAGCCGAAGACGGCAGATCCGCTGCCGGACATCAAGCTGCAAACCGCTCCTTTTTCTAACATTTTTTGCCGCAGCTGTTCTACAATGGGCAAATCTGTAACTGCTGCAAATAGATTGCCGCACAATGGTGCAATAGCAGAGAGGGAATCATATGCTCGGATGTGTTCTGCCATAAGCGTTGTATTCGGGTGATCCGGATGCTGCAGGGCATCAATGGCATTATATGCGGCAGCGGTGGAAATACCACCTTTTCCCTTTGCAATGACAACTGAAACGGTGCCCAGGTAGGGGAGTGGCTGTAGCTGTTCTCCAATGCCGGCTGCATATGCTGTACCACCGTAGAAGAAAAATGGCACATCTGCCCCAAGCTGTAAGCCCAGTGTACAGAGCTGCTGCTGTGTTAAACCGGCTCCTGTCAGCTGATTGCAGGCATAGAGGACTGCTGCGGCATCGGAGCTGCCGCCACCCAGTCCGGCTTGAGAGGGGATATATTTTTGCAGATGAATTTCGATGCCAATTGGCAAGTTTGTATGTTCCAAAAAGAGTGCTGCTGCTTTCCATGCAATGTTACGGTTATCTTTTGGAATCCAAGGAATATTGCAGGAGAGATGTATCATTTTTTTCGTATCGGGATGCAGAGTAACCGTAATTGTATCATAAAGTGAAACGGTCTGAAAGATAGTTTCCAGTAAGTGATAACCGTCCGGACGATTTCCGACAATATCCAATGCCAGATTGATTTTTGCCGGTGTTTTTAATACCAGCCGTCTCACGTTGTTTCCTCCTGCCGATGCCGCTGCACAAAGAGTTCGATTCGCCGTAGAGCTTCCATTAGATGTTTCAGAGAGTAGGCATAGGAAACACGTACAAACCCTTCTCCGCTTTCGCCGAAGGCGTTGCCTGGTACAACTGCTACTTTTTCTTCCTGCAACAGTGCTTCACAGAAGGTTTCGCTGTCCATGCCAGTGCTGCGGATGCAAGGAAAGGCATAAAATGCACCTTCCGGAGCAAAGCAGTGTAGTCCCATTTTATTAAAGCCGTCTACAATAATTCGCCGTCTGGCATCATACTCGTCCACCATCTTTTGTACTTCATCATCGCATTCCCGCAAAGCGGTAATCGCAGCGTACTGGCTGACAGTCGGGGCACACATAATGGCATACTGATGAATTTTCAGCATTTGCTGTGCAAGTGGCTTTGGTGCACAAAGATAACCCAGCCGCCATCCGGTCATAGCAAATGCTTTGGAAAAACCACTGACATAAATGGTGCGTTCCCACATGCCGTCAATGGAGGCAATAGAGCAGTGTTTTGTACCATAAGTAAGCTCGGAATAGATCTCATCACTGAGCACTAAAATATTGGTGTTCCGCAGTACTGTGGCAATGCTTTCCAAATCTTCCCGTGTCATAATACCACCGGTGGGATTGTTTGGATACGGAAGAATCAGCAGCTTTGTTTTTTCTGTTATGTGAGCCCGCAATTCTTCGGCAGTCAGCTTAAATCGATTTTCCTCCTTTGTTGGAATCGGGACGGCTATGCCATGCATCAGTTCCACAATTGGCTTATAACAGACAAAGCTTGGCTCTACAATCAGTACTTCATCGCCTGGATTGACCACTGCTCGAATAGCAAGGTCAATTGCCTCCGATCCGCCGACGGTTGCAACGACTTCTGTTTCTGGCTCATAGGAAATATGATACTTACGTTGTAAGTATGCTGCGATTTCCTTTCGCAATTCAATCATACCGGAATTGGCACTATAAATAATCCGCTTTCGCTCCAGAATATCCACTGCTTCTTTGCGAACCACCCAAGGTGTCTGGAAGTCCGGTTCGCCAACGCCGAGACTGATGACCCCTTCCATCATGGAGGCAACATCAAAGAATTTTCGGATACCGGAGGGCTGCATTTTTTTTACTTGTTCGGATAAGAGAGAATCATAATCAATCACAAACTATTGCCCCTTTCAACTGAACACAAAATATAAGATGCTCTGCTGTAAAATTCGCAGAGTCTAATAGAAAACAGGCAGCAGCTGTACGATGCCCAAAGCAGTACAGCTGCTGGAAAACGTAAGTTCTTTTTCGATATTTTGCTTACGGGAAATAAAAGCCCCGTTCGTCCTTCTCCTCGTCTACAACAATTTTTCCCATTTCTTTGTATTTTTTCAGAACAAAGTAGGTTGCTGTAGATAATACATTGCCAAGCGGAGCCAGCCGCTGAGAGACAAACAGAGAAACATCTTTGACGTTTGCCCCTTTGACTGTGACAGAGAAATCATAGGCACCTGCCATCAGGGAAATGCTCTCGACTTCATCATACTGCATAATGGTGCGAGCAATAGATTCAAAGCCACAATCTCGTTGCGGAGTCACACGGAGTTCTACAACTGCTGTTACCATATCCTTTTGAATGGCTTCTTCGTTGAGGATCACACTATAGCCCTTAATAATACCATCATCCTCAAGTTTTTGAATATCTGCTGCCACTTCTTCTTCTGTTTTTCCAAGCATGACAGCAAGTTGTGCGTTGGATAGGCGAGCATTTTGTTGTAACAGAGAAATTAATGTTTGCATTATGATTCACCTTTCTTTTGATGATTTATTTTCCCTTTATCAGGGAATTGGAATATACACTGGCTCTCGTTCGAGATAGTAACAGAGATAGGAGAAGCCAGCTTCTTTTGCGATAGCAATGGCAGTATCCATGCCGAAACCGATTTCTTCCGCACAGTGTGCATCAGAGCCAATGGTCAAGCTTTCGCCGCCCATTTCCCGATATGCTTTAATGTATTCCAGTGTGGGAAATGGTTTGCCATATGTTTGCCGCAGACCGGAAGTGTTCAGTTCAATTCCGCAGCCGTTGTCCACCAGAGCATGCAAACAGGCATGAATTTGTTCCGTATAATTGGTTAAATCAACTGCGATACCAGCCTCGCCTTGGATATAGCGAAGCGGATAGGTCATATGACCTAAAACATCAAATTTTCCCCACTGGCAGAGGGTGAGTAGTTCTGAGAAATATTGTTCCAATAGTTTTGGAACGGATTCTTTTTGATAATCCAAACAGAAGAAATCTGGTTTATTGTGTAGTTCATGCAGAGAAGCAATGACAAAATCCAGTCGGCTATCTTGCATGACAGAATCTGCCAGACCAAAGTCAGATGGAATCTGTCCCAGTTCAATGCCACTGATGATATGCAGGCGATTGCCATAGGCATCTTTTGCGGCATGGTTTGCTTTCATAGCAGTTTCCATGCGGTTGCAGTAACAATATTCTTCTTCCTCGTTGCGAGGAGATGTGCCATAATAGCCCTGAGAATGCCAGCGATTTAATTCTACATGTTCTGTAATCGCCAGAGCTTCCAGACCGAGGGAAATGGCACGGCGGCAGAGTCCGCCAACCGTTCCTTTTCCATCCGGAGAGTTTCCGGAGTGGGTGTGACAGTCAATTCCAAACATGGATGATACACTCCTGTCCTATGAGATTTCATTTCTATTTTTATTGTATTTGTGTGACTCTGTCAGAAGAATCACACAAATATTATAGCACAGGCAGAAAAATCTGTCAACGAAATTATTCCCTTTGTTCACGGATTCAGATGTTCTCTTGTCAGTGTCAATACAGCCGGAATGGTTCCTGTCAGTTTCTGACTCATTGGATCCGGCTGTGAGATTCCGGCATAAAGCGTAAATACAGTACCATATCTTGCTCTTCTACCGTTTTCATCCACGCTGGTAAAGGTGTTTTTGGAGAGTGGAATCACAACCTGTTGCCGTTCTCCTGCCTGCAATGCTACACGCTGAAAGCCGCATAAACTATAGTAGGGAACAGCACACGCTGCATTATCTTGTACATAAATTTGCACCACATCTTCTGTTTCACGACTGCCTTGATTTTCAACAATTACGATGGCAGTTCCATTCGCATACTGTAAATCGGTACAGATAATCTTGCTGTAAGTCAGTCCATAGCCAAATGGATAGAGGAGATTATCCTGCGTATAACGATATGTTCTTCCCTGCATCCGATAGTCCGTAAAAGCAGGCAATTTATCTGCATCGGCATAGAAGGTCACTGGTAGCTTTCCGGACGGAGAACATTGTCCGAAGAGAATTTCTGCCAGTGCCGTTCCCCCTTCTGAACCGGGATACCATGCCTGAATCCAGCCATCTGTCTGCATTTCCGGTTGAATGGCACTTCCTGTTGCTGTGACAAGGATGATGGACTTTTCGGTTGCTGCAATCTTTTGCAGCAATATCCGTTGCGGTTCTGGAAGACGCAGATCCGTTTTGTCACCAGAGGCAAACTCATTCCCAGTATCGCCCTCTTCTCCCTCTAACGTAGCATCTAAGCCTAAACAGAGTATCACTATATCAGCTGCTTTCGCAACCGCAACGGCTTCAGCGTAGCGGTCACCGGGTTTTGCCAGTTCAGCACAGCGGTCACGGAAGAGGTGACAGCCTTCTGCATAGAGTACCCGTCCGGAAAACGCCTGTTGAATGCCTTCTAAGAACGTCACATAGTGGTCAGCCGTGCCGTTGTAGTTGCCGAAAAGGGCAGCCCGACTGTCAGCATTCGGACCGATGACTGCAATGGTCTGGAGCGAATCAGCTGATAGGGGGAGAATTTGATTTTCATTCCGCAGCAGTACCATTGCCCGTTTTGCAGCGGCGAGGGATTTTGCTTTGTGTGCTGGACAGGATAAGGCAGTGATTGGAATATCCGAGAAAGGCTGGTGTGGCTCAAACATTCCCAGTTGGAAACGAATTTGCATCACCTGTACGCAGGCAGTGCGAATGTCTTCTTCGGTAATTTTTCCTTCTTCCAGTGCCAGTAAAATCTGCACATAGGTGCAGCCGCAGTTTAAGTGACAACCAGCTTTCAAGGCAAGGGCAATGGAATCTGTTGCAGTTTCTGTAATCTTATGGGTGGTATGAAAATCTCGGATTGCCCAGCAGTCAGAGACAAAATAGCCATCAAAGTGCCAGTCTTTCAGTTTTTGCATCAGCATGGGGTTGGCACAAGCAGGTGCTCCGTTGACTCGATTATATGCTCCCATCACCCCTGCTACTTTTGCTTCTTCCACAAGAGCCTGAAACGCAGGTAGATAAGTTTCTTCCAAATCTTTTGGGGATACCGCTGCATCAAACGTATGCCGAATGGCTTCCGGACCACTGTGTACAGCAAAATGTTTCGCACAGGCAGCGGTTTTCAGAAAGATACCATCATCTTGCTGCAAACCGTTTACCATTGCCTTGCCAAGAGTTGCTGTCAGATAGGGATCTTCACCATAGGTTTCCTGTCCTCTGCCCCATCGAGGGTCACGGAAAATATTGATATTGGGTGTCCAAATTGTAAGTCCTTTATAAATGTCACGGTCTTCTGCTTGTGAGCAGGCATTGTACATTGCACGAGCTTCTGTTGCGGTGACTTCACCCATCTGTTGTACCAATTTTGCGTCAAAGGTGGCAGCCATGGCAATTGCTTGCGGAAACATGGTTGCTGTGCCGGCTCTTGCCAAACCATGCAGCCCCTCATTCCACCAGTTATAGGCTGGAATCCCAAGACGGGGAATCGCAGGAGCATCATAGCGAAGTTGGCTTGCCTGTTCTTCCACTGTCATTTTGGACACCAATTCTTCTGCTTGCTTTTTATATGATTCCGTTCGGTTCATAATGCAACTCCTTTTTTGCACAATTATCAGGGAAAGCAATTTTCTCTTTACGAGTAATTCAATTGAAAGAAGTAATTTAAGAACAAGATGTTTCTCCCAGCAGATACTGTTCTACAATCTCTGCACAATCTGCCACGCACCCCACACAAGGACGTTTTTTATAATAGGTTTCGGTACGAGCTTCAGGCTGCGTACTGTTGTCTTTCGGCTTGGCAGCTCCGAGTAATTCGCTGCAAATAAGACTTCCATTTTTCTCCTGGAATGCCTTTGTCATTTCCTGTACGACAGCATAAACCTTTTTGCGGTTTTCTAAATCGTTGGGTTTGCCGCTGCTTAGCTTTAATCCTGCCAGCAGTGCCATAGCAGAGACCGCACCGCATGTCAGTCGCAGCCGTCCCATTCCCGCTCCCATGCCTTCCGAGAACCGTAGGGCAGTTTCTTGCGACATACCGAATTCTTCTGCAAAGGCAGCAGTTACCGCCTGTGCACAGTTATAGCCTTGCCGAAAAAGGGCACAAGCTTTTTCAGATGCTTCACACATATTAGATTCCTCCATTTTCATAATTCTATAGTTTGCATATCCAGAATTTTTTGTTTTCGTTTCCTTTGCTGTTCTGCGAAGAAAAGTCCTGCTACTACAATGCCTGTTCCAATGGTACAGACCATACCGGCTTTTGCACCGGGTGCGTGATAGGTTATCACAATCTCATGGGTGCCGGCAGATAGTGGAAAACCCAGAAAGGCAAGGTTCACCTGTTCACAAGAAACGGGGCTGCCGTCTACGGTTGCAATAAAGCCTTTGTCATAGGGAACCGTCAGAATAAACCATCCGTCTTGTTTCGTAGTAATGGTGCCAGAAAGTTTATCACCATGTGCTTGGTCGGCGGTGATCTTCAATGGTGTGACTTGTTCATGTGCAGTTTTCAGAAGTGTTTCTGGCAGAGTAAAGCACTGAATTTGCCCGATGCGGTAGGTGCCGGCAGAAAGTGTGATTTCCAACTTGTCCGTTACATCCGCAAGCAGATAGGTGAAATACTGGTTGTGGTTGTGATATTTCCAGTCCGGTGCTGTCAGCTTGTTTTTGGTTCCGTTAATAGAGACAAACACATCATCAGAATGTTCGATAATGGTATTGTCTACCTCCATCGAAATTAGCAGAAGTTTTCCTTCAAATGACTGGGACAGTGAAACAGAACAGGATATTTCCTGTTCTGTTTCTATCAAATAGCCATCCTTTTGTTCAGTAACTGGCAGAGAAAATTCGTCTTCAAGGGAAAAATTTAGCGAAATTGGCTGTACAAGAGAATCCGGTAGCGTTTGCATAGTAGCATCCTGTTCATATTTCTGTGGTAGAATGGCCGCAGAGAATAGAGCAGCGACTTGTTCCGGTTCACTGTAGGAAGAGAAGGTGGATTCTGCCATTGTATTATTGGTTGCATAGCCAATTGGCATGACAAGTTGATTTTCATAGACAGTATAATCTCCATCTGTATAGAGTGGCTCATAACCAAACAATTGTTTGTCGTTGTAGTCAATGCGATACTTGTCTCCCATCAGGATATGATATGCCGGATTTTTAACCGCATCCACAGCAGCATTGTTGCGGATACTGGTTTCGTTGAAGAGCTGGTGGTAATAGAAGTCGGAATAGGTTTTGTTCTGTATAGAAGCATAGACGGTGGATAGAAAACAGGTCGCCTGTTGGGTCTGATTGGCAGTTGCATAGGGCTGGGTGGCATTGTAAACCCGATACCAGCTGTTATCCTGCTGCGTGATTTGCTGACTGAGCCGCATGAGGGAGGCGTTTTGAAACTGCTGCATCTTCTGTCGTATTAAAATTGTGCTGTCTGTGGCATTGAGCAGCATACAGTAAACCATCTGCATCCCACATGCCAGCCACAGAATGCGTGTTCCGTTTCGGAGGCAGTTCTTTTTCCATGGCTGCAACAGGAGCAGAAAGCAGAGCGTTTCGGCTGTAACCAGTCCCATGAAGACCCAACGATGCCAGTCGCTGAGTATCTCACAGAAGAAAAATCCGGCAGTCACCAATAACAGGAAGATGGGAAATATTTTTTTCCACGGAAGGTGTTTTTGCTGGAGTGCCGTGAAGAAGTAGCCATATAACAGGATTGCCAGCGGCAACAGAGGAATGTAGGCTTTACCGTCCAGATATAGAAATCCATTGACACAATAGAGAAGGAATGGGAAACAGAGTAGTAGGAGCAAAGCAATTGCCAGAAACCGCACGTCCTTTCTGCGGAGAAAACAACCGACAAGAATGGCAAACAAACCAGTAATCGTCAGTCCGACTCCATAAGGCTGATAAAAAAAGTAGGAGAGCTGTACGGTTGGGACAAGTACTTGCAGCCAGAATCCTTTTTCCAAATGCGTTTCCGAACGACCTTGCAGAAGTGCCAATGCCGTTGGCAGAAGAAAGCACATACATGCCATTCCAGCAAGGAAAAGATGTCCGAACATTCGCAGCAGAAAATAACGGCAGACTGATTTTTGTTGTATTTGCAAGAAGATCGCATAGAGCAGAATGGTGCAAAATCCACCGACTGCAAAAAAGAAACTACTACCTAACAGACAGGCTGCTGCCAGAAAGAGCTGTATGGAACAGCATTTTTTCTGGCAGCGGCGAACAGCAAAAAGTGCCCAGAAGAGAAATGGAAGATAATTTACGAACATGATATGCCGATGACTGTGAAACAGCACAGGGGCAGCGAAGAGCAGCAAGACAGCACAGGCAAAAGAAATGCGTGCAGGCAGATGCTGTTTACAGAAAAAATAACAGAGAATGCCGCTGCACCAAATCAGAAAAATGCTGATGCATTGGAGATAGTCTATCATGGGAACAAAAGGCAGCAGATAGGAGAGCAGCACAATAGGAGAAAAAAGTCCGTAGTAGGTAAATGCATAGATATTTTGTCCGCCGCCAAGTTCAGATGCCAGATTGGGAAAGAGCTGTCCGGTCTGATAGAAACGAGAACGAAAATATTCTGGAAACAGAATATGCTGATTATTCCAATCCATCGTAGAACCAAATAGCATATCTGGATGAATGCACCAGAGCAGACAAAGAGCTGCTGTAAGCAGAGCGGTCAATCCGGCAACTGCACAGAGATCCGTTCGAGATAATCGTTTTTTTTGTTTGGCATCAAATCCCTTGTTTATGTTTTCTTTCATGGAAGTATCCCTCTCTCTTTTTATGCCTGTTATGATTGTGAGTCAACAGGTAGAATCATCTCATTATAACATGAAAGAAAAAAACTGTCAATGAAATATTGATTTTTAAGTTTGTTGAAGGAACTGGCGTGCCCATACAATGGCATCTAAAACATCCACTCTGCCATCTGCATTGACATCCATTTCTGGTGTTCCAATTACGCCAGCTACTCGAATTAAATACTTTCTCAGCAAGACATAATCCGTCAACGTGCAGACACCATCCTGATTGCTATCACCATTTGGATAGTATGTTCTTGTGGTGGTAGAAGTTGTAGTTTCCGTCGTTGTAGAAGTGGTAGGTTTGGTAGTTGTGGTAGTAGTTTCTGTGGTTGTGGAAGTAGTAGAAACAGTCGTAGTAGTTTCCGTCGTTGTAGAAGTGGTAGAATCAGTGGTCGTGGTAGTAATTTCTGTCGTTGTGGAAGTAGTAGAAGCAGTGGTTGTGGTAGTAGTTTCTGTCGTTGTAGAAGTGGTAGAAGCAGTGGTCGTGGTAGTAGTTTCTGTCGTTGTAGAAGTGGTAGAAGCAGTGGTTGTAGTGGTAGTTTCTGTCGTTGTAGAAGTGGTAGAGGTAGTAGTTGTAGTTGTGGTCTCTGTCGTTGTGGTTTCCGTTGTACTTGTTGTTGTGACAGCAGATGCCCCGTAATCTTGTTCACTGAGTGATGGAAAAGTTAATGTCACCTCTGGATAGACGCTTTCCGGTATATGGTCGAGGGAGAATGTTTCTGACCCTTTTAAAAAAAATCGATTGGAAGAGGTAGAATCGTCCCATGTAACATCGACAGCATACCAAAGACCGTCAAGCTGTACATAGTTCCACATATGAGCTGTCATATTTTCCAAGTCATTGTTGCCAACCACCAAAATACAGGGAATCTTTTCCCTGTCACAGAGGACTTTAAAGGCTTTGGAGTAGCCTTCACAAACAGCGTGATATGGTTCAATGAGTGCACCTGCAATCGAACCACAGTAAGTAACATTTGCATCATAAGTAATTTGTTCTATTAAGGTATCATGAATAGAAGCACATTTTTCTGCATTTGTGCTGCCAGTGATGGGAAAATCAGTAATCGCTTGCTGTAACTCAGTTCGTTTTTCTATGATGGCATCTGTGGATTCATAATTTTCATCACAGCCAAGCGAAATACTTAGACTGGAAACAGTCAGAGTATAGGTTTTAGAAACTCTATTTTGTGCGATACTTGCCCGAACCGGTGCAATTTTTGTTGCTGAAAAGCTGACCCAGAATAGCATCGGTTCATCTAACGAAAGGGCAACCATGCCGGAACGCATAGCTTGTATCAACATGAGAGAATAGGCATTGGTTTCGTCTTCCGTCCAATCGCTTGTAGTTTTGGAGGAAACCTGCATAGAGAGGGTTTCCGGCAAAGAAACAGTGACAGGGTTGTCAGCAGGATTTTCAATGAGTGTGGAAAGTGCTGTGTAGACAGCCTGATTGTTTTCGTCCAGCTGGTCATAGAATAAGAAATCCGAATCTTCTGACACTGCGGAATCAGCGGAAAGTGCAGCGTAGAAGTCATCTGCGGGAAACTGGACAGTGGGGAGATCTTCCGGTTGTAGCGTTTCTGCTTCGGCTGGCAAAGAGAATACAGGAGAGCACAGGGCGAGTAGAAACAGTAGATTGAAAAAAATGGCATAGAATTTTTGTTTACACATAATAAAAGACCACCTTTTGTAAAATATAATTTCCCCTTGTAATCTGTTTTTTGGAATGCCGTGGAGTGGTATTTCTTAATTGTATTTTACCATATTTTTTATCTAAGTGTCAAGTTGTTTTGTGAAAACAGACAAAATATGCAAAAAAGCCCCCTGTCCGATTTTTGGACAGGGGGCTTACGGAATTTCTTTCTATCATAGAAAAGAAATTGGATTTATTTTTTCTTTTGCTTTGTCTTTACTGCGTCTACAATTCTCTGAAATTCGAGTGCTTTTTCCAGACTGCCTTCTACTTTGAGTTTGCCAGTTGTATAAGCAAAAACCGCATTTAAAGAGCCGTTTGCCAGCTTGAGAAAATCTTTTGCGGAAACAATAAACTTACAGTCACGATCATAGTACTCGTATGGTTCTACGTACAGTGCACCATCTTTTAATTCCACATAAAAGGCACCTTCGCCTTCCCCGATAATATTGATCTGTACTGCCAGATGTCCCGGAATATCACTGACATCAGACTGCATGATGATTTCCTTTGATTTCTTAAAAATTTCCTCGTACGTCATAATAACGCTCCTTTTCGCAATTTGATACACGCATTGCACGGATGCAATCTTTGTGCTACAGTTAGTATAGCATATTTTTCATGATTTTGTCAAGTGCTTAATAAAGAAATGAATAATAAATTCATATTTTTATTTATTATGAGTTATTCTCGTGTTCTGCAGATCAAATTGATAACGATATCGTCTTAATAAAGCACGCCTTTCTTTGTTTGTTGCCGTTTTATTTTTTTAGAGGTTGTCTTTTCAAATTCTACATCCCGTATCCGAAGCCGATGAATATTCTTAGAAGAGGGAAGCGTACGATTGATTTTTAAGATAATATCTTGTAATGCTGTTCCGATCTCTTCCTTTGTCATTTCCGCACAAAGTTCGGAATTAGGTAAAACTTCTACTGTGATGACACCATCTTCCGTATAAACCAGACATTCTGTCACTAAGTCAATTGCAGCGAATTTATTTTCCAGTTCTTCTGGTGATACATTCTCACCGTTGCTCAAAATAATTAGATTTTTCTTTCTGCCGGTCAGGAAAACACGTCGATTTTCGTCTACATATCCCAAGTCACCAGTACGCAGCCAGCCGTCTTCGGTCAAAGTCTCTGCGGTTGCCGCTTCATCATGATAGTAACCCATCATAACAGACGGACTTTTCACCAATAATTCTCCGTCTACGATTTTGGCTTCGCAGCCATTCACCATCGTGCCAACATCTTCTCCGCTTTCGCCGTCCAATGTCGCAGTGGAAATTCTCGGAGAACATTCTGTCATGCCGTATCCCTGTGCAATCGGAATGCCCAATTCTCGATAGCCAGCAATCAGTTCTGGTGGCAGATAAGCACCACCGCTGTAGATGCCTTTCAGTTTTCCGCCAAATACCGCTTTGGCAACGACAGCTGGCGGCAATTTTTTTGCATTTGCAGCAGCCATGATCTGTTTATAAATTGTCTGAGCAATCATTGGTACGAGCAGAATCAAAGTCGGCTGAAACAGCTTCAGATTCTGGGCAATCCGCATCATAGAATCGTTGACACAAACAGTTGCACCATACCGAATCGAAAGTAAAATATCACAGGTCAGACAATAAACATGGTGAATCGGGAGTACTGACAGCAGTACATCTTCCGGTGAGCTTTCATTTTCTTGACACATAGTATTGTCCATCAGATTGCCATGGGAAAGCATAACGCCTTTGCTTTTTCCAGTTGTGCCAGAGGTATAGACAATAGAAGCAAGTTGCTCTGGCTGTATTGGTGTGACATCTGCCGGCTGGAAGTGCTGCAAAATAGAGGAAATGCTTTCTTCTGCGTTTTCTACTGTATGTAGTGCCACAAAAGCCTGTATCTGTGGACAATTGCGGCGAATTTCCGGCAGCCTTGCTGCATAATGCGTATCATAGAAAAATACACGAATATCGGCTCTGCAAAGCAAATCGCAAATATCAGCACAGGCAAGCTGAGCATCAATTGGGACAATTACATTCCCGCTCGAAACCGTTCCGAAATAGCTTATCAGATAAGCATAGCTGGTTGGCCCGATCACAGCGGCATGGATCGGCGTGTTCGGCTGTTCTTGTTGTGTTTGCAGGAAAGCAGCGATTCGCAGACTGTCTGCATAAAATTGTGCAAAAGAAAATTCTGCAATGGTATTGTTTTCTGCTTTTTCTTTCAGGAATACCTTATCGTCGTAATCTGCGGCAGATTGTCTGACCAAATCTTGTAATGTTTTTACATTTTCTCGATTCATGCTATTCCTCCCCTTATTTCTGGATGCTTTCCAGATACTGGACAGCATCTGCAACCGTATGCAGTTCCAATACTGCCGTGTCTTCTACCTGCACCTGAAACTGCTCTTCCAGTTCTCCCAGCAGACTCATGAAATCGAATGAGTTGAAGCCCAGATCTTCAATAAAACGAGATTCCAAGGTGATTTCCTCTGGTGCGACATCCACATAATTACAAATATAGCCTTTCAGTTCTTCAAACATGATGATTTTCTCCTTCCGTATTGTCTTTGTCCAATTGTCATATCATTTCCAGAATTTCGCCGATGGTACGATTTTTATTTTCAATGCCACGGAACAGAACACGGCAGAGATAATAATACAGATACTCCATTTCCTGTTCTGTCACGACATCTTTTTTGTATTCAAAATTGAAGTTCAAACCGTTGTCCTCAACACGGTGCATGACGGTCAGATAAAGTGGCTGAGCAGCAACACCGTTAGAATACCACAAGCTTTTATATGCAATATTCGGCAGTTCTGTATCTTTCTGCCGCAGTGTCAATGGCTGATAGGTCAGGCTGATGCTTTCATAGCTCGCTCCCGGACGCATTTTCCAGTGTTTTGACCGCATCATGGTGACTGCAACAGGGTCATAATTTGCATGTCGGAAAATCCGGTTCTGTTCGGTCTGTATCATCTTGATACCATCCAAAAATGTCATATCCGGTTCCATAATAGTACGGAGTGGGAAGAAGTGAATCCGAGTACCGCCGGAATGCTTTTCGAGCAGCGTGCCACGTCTGGCAACATTTGTTTTTACGGAGACGTCTTTTTCATTATTATTAAATTTAGAAAGAACTGTTCGCAATCCCATGAGCAGAAGGCTTGCCATCGGCACCTGATTGTCCAGACAGAATTGCATCAGCCGGTCAGATGGGTCTGCTTCCAGATGATAAACGGAAATAGCAGCATCTAAGGAAGAAGAAGTGATGATGGCATTCCGCAAATCTGGATTATTCGTTTCACGGCGTTGCGTGAGTAGTCTGCCCATGCCGGTGAAGTCTGTATACATTGGCTCGCTCTTGGCAATTTCCTGTTTCCAGAATGCTTCATCTTTCTTTTTTGCAGGAGAATCGTTCTCATAGACTAAATCCCGTTCGATTGCTTTGAGATAGGACTGCATTGGTTTCGGGACATTTGTACCGTACCGTTTTGCACAGTATAATTCCAATACATCCCGATGAAAGCCGATAATCGAACTGGAGTCCATCGTCATATGGTCTACTTTGAGATAAATACCGTTGTATCCGTCCGGCAACTTTACCATGACAACCTGATTCATCGGGGAGTGATACCGTTTGAAAGGAATCGCTGTCCACTTTCGCATTTCAGCATGAGCATCCTCTTCCTTCCAGTGCGAGAAGTCATAGAACGGAATCTCTCGTTCTTCAAACGGTACAATATATTGGTAAACAGTACCATCTTTATCCTGCAAGAAGCGTACTCGCATGGAATCCTGCCGCTCATAAGCCTGATAGATAACTTCTCGGAGCAGGTTGAAATCCAAATCAATTTGGATGTATAAACCAGTGCCGATATTCAACACTTGATGCCGAGGACAATAACGAATGGTATAATGGTGCAATCTTTGTGCAGCTGTCAGCGGATAGCACTGCATTACAGTGCCATGAATGGTAAATTCTTTCATACCGATTCTCCTTTTTTGTTATTGAAACACATATTGATGAATAAAATCTGTCACTGTTTTCTCATATAAAGAGGAATTTTCGTAATAACTTGCCCCATGACCAGCGTGCTCTACTAACAGAAGCGACTTTGGGGCAGTGCAAGCTTGATAGTTTGCTTCACTCATCCATGTTGGTACAAAATTATCTTCTTTTCCGTGAATAAACAACACTGGACACTTTGCCTCTTTTACGGCGGTTAAGGTAGAGCAGTCTTGAAATCCGTAGCCGGCTTTTTTTCGGCACAACGTATTATTGATGTTCATCACAGGAAATGCCGGCAACTTGTAATCTCGTTTTAGGATATGGGAAAAGACATCATAAGGAGATGTAAAAGCACAGTCTGCAATGACAGCTTTTACCGTATCCGGAAACGTCGGAAGCCCCATTGCCATCAATACTGTAGCACCTCCCATAGAAACACCGTAAAGTACAATCTGTTTTTTCTGTTCAAACCGTTTATTCACATAGTCCACCCATGACAGGCAGTCATAGCGATCCAGCACACCAAAGCCAACATAGTCACCCTCGCTGTTTCCATGTGCTCGATGATCCACCAAAAGGCAGTCATAGCCCTGCTTCAGAAAAAAAGAAGCAATGGAAGCACAGTCACTCAATGCACAGCTGGTATAGCCGTGAAAGCCGATTAACAGCTTGTCCGTTGGCGTATCCGCTGGAAAATAATCGCCGTGCAGTGTCAGCCCATCTCTTGCTTGTATGGTCACATGTTCTCGATTCCGCTGCATCAGCCATTCTTTATTTGGATGAATGATTTTTTTATATTCTTCCCATTTTTCCATATCTGCCATTTCATTCAGATCCACTCGCACACCATCTTGACGAGGGATGACTCTCCGAAACAATGTTGTTGCACCCGCTACAGCAGCTGCTGAACCTGCCAGTATCACACCGCTTGCTGCGATTGCAGTGACAAGCAAAGCATGCATATCATCAACCCTTTCTTTGATTTGACCAACAGTCGAATAACGATATGTCTATTTTATCACGTTTTCGACCAGCAGTCAAGTACTTGCAGAAATTTGATTGCGAAAAACGAAAATTTGTGATATAATGAAAAAAACAGAGCGAAGGAAAGAGGCAGTTCTATGAAAAATGATAAGAAAGAACAGATTTTTGATGCGATGGAACAGCTGCTGCTAACTGTGCCAAGCGGAGAAATTTCAGTGGATGCGATTGCAAAACAGGCAGGAATCGGAAAGGGAAGTATCTATTACTACTTCAAGAGCAAAGATGAGATTTTGTCTGCTGTGATTGAAAGAAGTTATCGGCGTGCGATACGGGAATATTTTAACAGTATTTCCGCAGAAAAGAATGCATTAAAAAATATGCCGGCATTGGAGAAAATCAAGCGATTATTTCAAAATCTCATCAAGGAAGATTTTCAAAACAACGAACAAAACTTGATTGTGACATTGCATTTAACGGATGATTTGACATTGCATAAAAAGATGAAATACATTGCCGTACAGGAAATTGCTCCTATTTTAACGGATCTGCTGAAGCAAGGGATTGCAGAAGGTTCCATTGAAACAGATACCCCGAAAGAAAGTGCAGAAATGATTGTAGCAGTATTGACCTTTTTTCTGGATGATACCATCTTTCCAGAAACTCCTACCAGTATGAAAAACAAGCTGAAAATTTTTGCACGCGTGTTGGAAACCAGCTTAAAAACAGAAGAAGGCAGTTTTGACTTTTTATATCGTCCGATTTCAAAGTGATTTTAAAAGATAAAATCAGAAATATGGTGAATCAAAGAAAAATAATTTGAATAGAATGGAGCG
>JAEDGE010000149.1 GCA_016297675.1 Oscillospiraceae bacterium | reverse complement strand
CGGCTCGAAAACTGGCGGTGTATCACTGCTCTCCGGCTGTGGCTCAAAAACCGGCGGTACATAACTGCTCTCCGGCTGCGGCTCAAAAACTGGCGGTGTATCGCTGCTCTCTGGCTGTGGTGTTTCTTTTGTCCGATACACCTCTGCCGGTTCCGGATAAGTCAGTGGTGCAGAATGGCTAAACTTTGCTGGCTTTTTTCTGGATGAAAACCATCTGGATGCAGATGACTGTTTTTTCTCCTGTTGTTTCTTTTCCTGTCGTTGCTGCTGTTTGGCAGGACTGGTCAGCAAGGTTTCCCATGCATGAGAAAACGGCTGCTTTTTCTCGGGCTGCTCCGGCTTTTCTGCCTTTGCTACTGCCTCCTGTGCTGCCCGCAGCGTATCTTGCAGGGTTGCAGTCTGTGTTTCCGGCTCCGGCTGCGTTTTTTTCTTTTCCGGCTTTGTCTTCCGCCACTCCGGCTCTGGTTCGTTGAACGACTCCCACTGATAGGACTGCTCTGTCCGTTTTTTGGGCTTCCGGCTGTTCTGTGCCTGTTTTTTCTCCTTGGCTCTGGTGGAATCCTGCATTTCCTGAATGGCAGGCTGGTAGGCAGGCTGTTCCGGCTTTGTTTCCGCTTCCGGTGTTTCCAGCAGAACAGCACCGTCATAGTCGGAGATATGGTCGCTCTTCGGATTGGGCGTTGTCTGTGGATTGATAGCAGGAGAACGGACAAACGATACTTTCGGACGCATTAACTCCAACGTCTGAAAAGCCGCTGTCCGACTTTCCTCTACATCGGTACGCCGTGCATACCGCTGCTGCTTGATGCCGTTGATATTCGCTGCCATCTCAGAACGATAGGGCGAATACGGCGTTCGCTGGCGGGTACGGCTCGCCGCATAGGAATACGCCTCCGCAGAGGCTTCCGTACTCGGCGGTACTTTTCTTCTTCCGGCAGCATTGTTCAACATTTTTTGCGTTTCCAGCTTCCCGGAAGGGGTTCCTTTTTTATTTGCTGTTGCTTCGTCGGACTGATATTCTTTTAAAATTTCCTCCACGGAAAATTTTTGATTTGCCATACTTTGCTGTTACACTCCTTTAAAGCAGGGATGCAGAACGGCAGATTCTGCAAATTACGAATTTCCAGATGTGCTGTGCCGCTGCCGCACGGCTTCGTAAATAAAAATGCCGGCTGCCACAGAGGCATTCAGGGAATTGACGTTTCCATACATCGGCAAGCTGAGCAGCTGGTCACAGTGCTCTCGTACCAATCGTCCGATTCCCTCCCCTTCTGAACCGATAACAAATGCCGTTCCGCCTGTAAAATCAGACTGGGTATAGTCTGTACCGGCGGCATCTGTTCCGTAAATCCAAACACCATTTTGTTTTAGTTCTTCCATGGCTGCCACCAAATTGGGGACTCTCGCCACTTTGATCCAACTGACTGCACCGGCAGAGGTTTTGGCAACGGTTGCATTCAGAGATGCACTTCGCCGTTTTGGAAGAATCACACCATGAAAGCCAGCTGCTTCTGCGGTTCGTAAAATGGCACCCAAATTGTGCGGATCCTGAATTTCATCACAAATCAACAGCAGCGGTTTTTCTCCCTTTTCCGCAGCAAACGCTAAGATATCTGCAATGCTCACATATACCGCACATGCACCGTCTGCCACAACACCCTGATGGGTCTGCTGTGTCATCTGGGACAAGCGGGCATCGGACACGGTTTTCACTGGGATTCCCTGTTCCGCAGCAAGGTTCGCAATCTGTCCCAGAATGCCCTGTCTGCCACTGAGATAAATGGTATCCAAAGGCGTACCGCTTTTGAGTGCCTCCATCACCGGATTTCTTCCGGCAATGCGATTTTCCTCCTGCTGCGGTGCAGCGGTACGATTTTTATTTTGTCTTTCAGGCTTCATCTATTTTCCTCGATCCTCTCCGGTCGTTTCTTTGCAGCTGCACATCCTCTCACAGCCGCTTTTTCTTCAAAAATAAAAGGTCACAGCGAATATGCCATGACCTTTATTATAGCATGTTTACAGAAAAAGTACAAGGTCTTTTTTCTGGTTTTCACAAAGTTTTTGCCGAAACGGAAATTTCTGCGTGCGGTTTTCGGTCGAATTTCTACAACACCAGCAGACACACCACACAGGCAGCCGCAGCAGACAGCACGGCACTGCAAAAAACAGGAAGTGCCCGCTTCCAGAGCGGCGGTGTTGGAAACGGCTCCATCTCCTGCAAATACTCCCGTGCAGCAGCCTGTGCCAGTTCCGGCGGCAGCTGGGTAATGCCGGGACGCAGATAGAAAATCGCTTTTTCAAAATACGCACTGTCCGGCTGATGGACTTCAATCACCTTTTTGTGCACACCTTTTACCATGACATTTCCTCCCAGAAACTTGATTTACTGACAGTATGCACTGTTTTTTCCGGTTTCAAACAGCCAGACCGAAAAAAAGATGTCCATCCCAACAATGTGGAAAACCCTGCTTTGTTCTGTGGAAAATTCTGTGGAAAGTGTGGAAAAGTAATGGGATTTCGGTGCTTTGGGAAATGTGGAAAATGGGAAATCTTTTTCCACACTTTAAACATTGCTGTTGATTTTTGAAGAAAGGTTATTTTTTTATGTAATTCGTTAATTTTACTATGAATGATAAAGAAGATGCCGTGCAACAAAAATACATCTTGTATCCCTTACTTCGGCATCCGGAACGAGGCAACCGGAATGCCGTTCTTTCCATAAAGCGACACGTCACACCAGTTCCGCCATGCATACCGCATAGCAACCGGTATCCGTACTTTCGGCGAGGTCAACCGCACATAGCTCTCCCGAAACTCTGCGGTTGCCGGATAATACTTTCCGTCTGCACCGGCAATTTCAAACACTGGCACGGTACCCTCCTTCGGAGCAACCGGCTGAGAAAATTGCAAAATATAGGCACCGCTGGATGCATATGCATTCTTGCAATACGCTGCCTCTGCATCGGCTGCCGGAACCATTTTATAAACCCGATACAGCGTCTGCAATGCCAGACGGTGTGCAATCGCCCGTTTTTCGGTTGGATGCATATTGTTATATTCGCCGCAGTCCATTGTGACCACCAGACCAGTATTCCGCAAGGTACGGAATACCTGCGTCTGTGCCTCCCGCAATTCTGCCCAGTTGGTACGATTTTCCTCACCCTCATAGCTAAACATCGGCAGCTGTATTATCATAAATGGCATGGTTTCGTCATTCCAGTCCTTTCGCCAGCGTGTGATCAGCACCGACAGCAGTTGTGCATAGCTTGCCGGACGGTTGTCATCATTCTCGCCCTGATAGTACCAGAATCCACGCATTGTATACGGCATCACACGAGAAAGCATGGTCTTATACAGACCGCAAGGCCGCAGCGGATTGCGGCTGCCCATTGGCCCCGGATAGCGGTTTTCGCCGCAGCGTTCCAGAACGGTGCTCCATTTCATATTGGGATTCTCCTGATAGCAGGCAGTCATCCGCTTTTCCCATGCATTCTGATAGGCAAGATAAGCGGCATAGTCGGCTGCCATTTCTGCTTCCGTCTTCCCACGGCATGCATTCAAATAGGCCGTCCAGTACGGATGCAGGGCAGTATGTCCGGTCAAATCCGCAGACGGCACCCAGCAGCTGGCAGAGGTACCGGAATAATTACACCCAATCACGCCGACAACGATCCCCAGTTTCTGAGACAGTTCTTTTGCAGCTAAGTAAGCCACTGCCGACCATTCCGCTGCATTTTTCGGTGTCGGCATCTGCCAGCGGTTTTTCCGCTCCGTCTGGAAATAAGCAGCGTGCATGACACCGCTTCGCTGCACGTTGTAATACCGCACCCGGCTTCTTTCACAGCGTGAAAGTTCCAATTTTCCATTCACAGCATTTTTCAGCGGAAATTCCATGTTGGACTGTCCGCCTGCCAGCCAGACCTCACCAATGGCAACATCCTGAAAGACGACCTCTGTTCTGCTGTCCTTTGCATGCATGGTCAACCCAGTTCCTGCCGGCTGCGGCGGAAATTGCAGTCGCCAACTGCCGTCTTCTTTTACAGTGGTCGAAGCGTATAATTTCCGCTCCGGGATGGAAACGGTCACAATGGCACCCACCTCACCGATTCCGAAAACAACGATATTTTTTTCTCTTTGCAGAACCATATGGTCACTGAACACGGCTGCAAGCTGTAGCATATTCAAAACTCCCTTTTCGGTTATATTTTTTATTATCAATATACTGCTATTCGATACTGACAGTACAAATTCCTGATTTTATTATAACAGATGTGACAGATTTCGTCAATCCATAATCAAAAAAGAATCACGGAAATCCATTTTCGGATTTCTTTTGGAAAACTTGTCCGAATCGTCCGGCAGATTCGCTACGCTGTCTGCCTGTGACCGCTGTCCGCCCTGTTCTGTACCTCAATTTGCAGTCTAACTACACTAAATTTCTGCATTTGGCACCGTTTTGTTTTTTTAGATGGCGGACAGCGGTATCTTGCTTCTCATCCATTGACCGATTCCAATTCGTTTGCTTTGCAAGGGTGGCAGCTTGCC
>JAEDGE010000148.1 GCA_016297675.1 Oscillospiraceae bacterium | reverse complement strand
TAAATAAATATACCATATTAACTGCATATCGCTACCGTATCCAAAAAGACATCATAGATTTGTATAAGTTTAAAGAAACAGTGGCTCTGATTTTTTTCAAAGCCGCCGTTTCAAATTACCCGTTTTGCAACGTTTTTCTTTTACCGTCGTCCAGCAGACCAAAATATGAAACTATAATTCATTGATCGTTGCTGTGATTGGCATACTGCGGATGCGCTTCGCCGGAGCATGGATTGCTGCGACTACCGCAAGTGAAACAAACAAAAGAATGATTATCAAAGAGCCTATTGGAAAATTCCAAACGGCATAGGGGAAATGCCTAGCAATGAGGGAATCGTACAGCAACTTGCTCAACGGCAGCCCAATGATGCAGCCAACAGCGCACCCCAGCACAGCGTAAGTTGCCGCTTCAGCAGCGATCATTTTCGTCACTTGTCGTTCATCCATTCCCACAGCCCGCATCGCGCCATACTGCTTCATCCTTGCCGATACGCTCATGGAGATGCTATTGACGATGTTCAGTACCGTCACCAACGCAATGATTGACAGGAACGCATAGACGCAGAACACAAAGGCTGTATAGGTTCCTGATGTATGCCCGTCGCGCATATCCTGAAAATTGAAAGTCTCTCCAGCAACGGTTTGAATTGCCTGAATATCTTCGTCTGTCGCACCACTTGTTGTCTGTACCATAATAAGTGCGTAATTTTCTTCTCCGGTCAGACGGACAAAGGTATCACTAGAAGAAATCAGCGTTATTTTACCATGTGTCAGGCCATCACTGCTGAACGGGTCATTTTTCAGCAGTCCGGCTATCGTAAGAGTTTCTCCTTGAATCTGGATCGTATCACCGATTTTCCATGTGTTGTCCGCATCAGATGTAGCCAATACGAAGCTGCTGTTTCCGTAGACCTTTGCCAAATCGCTGCCTTTTTTCAGATTGCCGTCCTTTTTCAGGCTTTGCAAATCGAAATCATCATAAGAAATCAAATCGACAGTATCGGAAGAACTTGCATCATTGTCAAGAGAACCAGGAAGATCAAGCGCGCTCCGACGCCCATAGACCTCTTTTACCCCATCCATCCCCTGAATCGTAATAAGTAGATCATTTGGAATTGTGTTGCCATCATTACTCGCAATGTCAATATCTGATGTGGCAACAGACTGTGGCATTAAATAGTTCACTAAATCGATGAACACGGAAAAACTCAAAAATAGAATGATGCTGAGTGCAAAAGAGACTGTCATCAGAATCAGATTTTTCTTCTTGGACACAGCATGATTGATACCAAGAATCGTTTCAATCCTTCCGAAGCAGGTGTTGGCTGCATAGCGAACCGTTTTTTCACTGCCGATATTTCCGGAAACCGCCGCAACGGGGGATACTTTGGAAGCCCGCCTCGCAGGAGCATTTGCGGCAATCAGAACCGTAATAACGCCTACAAGGATACCGCATACAATGCCAATGTTGCTGATACCAAAGAGCGGAATGTAGGAAAATTCTTCGCCCACCAGAAAGCGCAGTGCTGCACACAGGCCCCATGTTGTAGCAATGCCCATCACAAGGCCAATGGGAACTGCTGTCTTGCACCAATTCAATGCCTCCAGCCGAACGAAACGAACGATCTGCTGCTTGCTCATACCGATACAGCGCATCATTCCGAAGAACTCGATTCGCTGTGCAACAGTGCTGTTCATGCTACTGGAAATCATCAAAACGCCTGCGATCAAGATCAGTAGGAACAGGGCACAAGCGACCAGCAGAAGCGATTGTCCCATATAGCTTCCAAGTAAATCTGCCATGGACAACTTACCATGCTTTCCAAGCAACCGCGAATACTCCATCCGGGCACCCATTTCCGCCATACTGAATACCGCCGTTACCATAAATACGGCGAAAACGATACAAAGAAGTGTCAAGCGATTTTGACGGCGGTGAACTTTTGCTGAAATAGAGATGAGACTAAGATAGCTTTTCATTCACGGCACCTCCCCAAATCAGTAAGCTGACCGTCCGATACCTGCAACACTCTGTCCGCCGTCTGCGCGACGCTTCTGCTGTGCGTAATCATCACAATAGTCTGCTCATATTTTCTGGATGTTTCTTTCAGCAAGGTAATGACCTCGCTTGTGTTCTGTGTATCCAGATTTCCAGTGGGTTCATCTGCCAAAATCAGAGCAGGACGCGTAAACAGGGCGCGTCCAATCGCCACTCTTTGCTGTTGACCTCCTGAAAGCTGACTGGGCAAATGATTGCGACGGTCTTTCAAATTCAGCACCGTCAACAGTTCCTCCAAATACCGCTTGTCAGGCTTTTGGTAATCCAGCAGCACCGGGAAGATGATATTCTGCTCCACTGTCAACTCCGGGATCAAGTTGAATGCCTGAAAGATAAAGCCAATGTTTCTGCGCCGGAACACGGTCAGTTTTCGATCATTCATGGAAAAAATGTCCTTGCCATCAATCAGTACCTTGCCCGATGTCGGCATGTCCAAAGCACCGATCATATTCAGTAGCGTACTTTTACCGGAACCGGATTCCCCGACGATTGCTACATATTCGCCCTTGGGGACAGAAAAGCTAACATCTTTCAACGCCTTGACAGCAGTTTCTCCGCTGCCATAGGTCTTACTTATATTTTTGACCTCTAATAAGTTCATAGTGCAAACACCTCTTTCTGAATAATTTTACCGCATAGGCAGGCTGTCTGTCCTGTCTATGTTTGAAAGAATAGCACCTGAATATTACTGTAAGCCTACAACCAGCCTACAATTTTGTAGTAATCAGAAAATTCATTGCGAAAGTTGTCCCTATGCCTAATTCGCTGTCAACCTCAATGGTGCCGTTATGTGCTTCAACGATTGCCTTTGCCAGAGGTAGCCCCAGTCCAATCCCTTGCCTGTCCTTGGAAAAACGGCTGCGATAAAACCGCTTAAAAATATGATGTATATCTTCTGGGTGGATGCCACATCCATTGTCCTTTATCACAATTTGAACACCGGATGGCAATGCCTTCCACGCAATACGAATTACAGCACCACTTTCCGTATGGTCAAACGCATTTTTTACAATATTGTCTATAGCTTCAATCAGCCAGTCACGGTCACAGAGGAGTGAAATATCCTCTGTTCCAGACAAAACGATTTCCTTCTGTTCCTGTTTGGCCCTATATGCAAAATGCAGTTCAACATCCTGCATCATATCAGCTACGCTCTCCATACTTTTCTCAATCACAATGGAGCCTGCATCCAACTTTGTAATCTTTAGAAGACTTTGAACCAGTGTTTCGATACGGTCAAGCTCCTGCTCAGACAAATCGGCAAATTCTTTCACGGAGGATGCTTCTATATCCTCGTCTTGGAGCAGTCCGTTATAAATGTTCAGCGCTGCCAGCGGCGTTTTCAGTTGATGGGAAATATCAGAGATTGTATTTTTCAAAAATTCCTTTTCCCGGAGTTCGTTATCTGCATGAGCGTTTAAAACAGCCGCCAGAGAATTGACAGAATGAAATAGTCGATACAGTTCACCCTCGTAATCACATTCAATACGGGCATTGCGGTTTCCGTCAAGATACGCATTGATCTGCGATACTGCCTGCTCCATGATCTGATTTTGTTTTTTGAAATAGGAACAGCACACTGCCAATATCAAATCCTTTAATTGTCTTGCCGTTGTTATCATCTAAAGTAACACCTCCAAATATGGTCTTAGTATCTTTTCAACATGAAACATAGCTGCGTATTTCATAAGCATCCGCAAGTTTTTATCCTTACGTTTTGCATATTGCTTCAATGCATCTTGAAAGACCTGCATTTCAATATTTTTCCTACTACGAAGCAGATCGCAAATCGTTCTCTCCATATCATAAACCGGAACTGAATGTCCGAATGATGTCTGCATAGTTGTGATCCCTATTTCATGTAAATCCTTTTTTACTGTATACACTTGAAAACCGTCTTCCTGCAAACGACTTGGATTATATCCAGTTCTTACTGTTATGGTGTATTTCAAAGGCTCTCTGTCCGTTAAATCATGAAAAAACAATGCAGTTTCGTGAGAAAATACAGCTTGACCACAACGTAAATGCAAAAGGTACATCGCATCTGTCCACGTATCCGGTGATACATACACACCATGAGAAGCTTGCTCTAATCCTCGTTCCTTCACATATGCATAAAACACAGACTTACTAATTCCATTATTTAGAACTTGAAATGTCTGAATTGTCCCCCCACATTCACGCAACAACAAATCTAATTTTTCAAATTGAGTCATATAGCATCTCCTTTCATGCTAATATGATAATACACATTAGCATGAAAGTAAATATGAATAGCACCAATGAACAAATTAAATTTTAAAAATATCCTCGTACTTCCCGCCAGTCTTTCACATAACATCTGATTCCAATATAAACCACATGCACCAGTAGCAACAGTGTGATGAGATTTATAGGAATGACAAATTTTATCCAGTCACCAAAACAAATTGCAATAGCTGTACTCGTTATCGCCACCATGATGCTGATGATATCCCAGCAATATTTCCGGTAGATTTTTCCTACCTGATAACCTA
>JAEDGE010000147.1 GCA_016297675.1 Oscillospiraceae bacterium | reverse complement strand
GCTTAACTTCAAAATCCTTGTGGAAATTGTGTCAAGTGTTATTGACAATTTCACATTATGTTTCAATGCTTGCTTGATCCTGATATGATTCTCAGAGTTATCCATGAAAATTGATTTCCGTGCAACTTTTTTCCGTTTCTTTCCTGCCTTCGTACTGCTTGACCAGCTTGTAAAAGGTCGTCTTCGTCAGCCCTAACGTTTTGTATGCCGTTACCGCTGTGATTTCGCCTTGTTTCCATGCTGTATAGATGCTCTGCCATTGCTTTGGAAAGGGTGTCTTTGGTCTGCCCAGATGCACGCCCTTTGCCTTTGCCGTTTCAATGCCCTGCCGCTGCCGTTCCCGAATGCTGTTCCGTTCCTTTTCTGCGACATAGGAGAGAATCTGCAACACCAAATCTGCAATCAATGTGCCCTCTAAGTTGTCTTTGCCGGTAGTGTCCAGCAATGGCATATCCAATACTTTGATTTTTACATGCAGCTCTTTGGTGAGCCGATACCATTGGGCTTGGATTTCCTGATAGTTTCTCCCGAGCCGGTCAATACTGGTTATGACAAGGGTATCCCCTTCC
The DNA here is from genome assembly GCA_016297675.1 of Oscillospiraceae bacterium. GTDB lineage: Bacteria > Bacillota > Clostridia > Oscillospirales > Ruminococcaceae > Ruminococcus_C. The sequence goes on along the minus strand of JAEDGE010000147.1, from coordinate 4,078 downwards.
CGTAGAAGCGGCGTTGTGTGAGCCGTTCCCACCAGTGCGTTGTAGCCGGGGCGGTCAAATTGGTTTCCGCTGCTGGTGTCGGTTAAGATATTTCGTTCTTCCGGCACAAATTCTTTTAATGCGGCAATTTGCCGATCCAGCTTCTGGTCAGTCGTGCTGACTCTTGCATATCCAAAAATCATATGGGGTTCCTTTCTGCGGCAGCGATGAAGTACCCTTTCAGTATACCGGATTGGTTCGGAAAAGTCAACCTTGTTTGCGAACGTTTGAAAAGAGGGTGTTTCCTCTTTTTCAGACGAAAAAACCGCCTTTGTGGCGGTGTGTGGAAGGGTGTACCTTTTGGAACGGAAAAAAAGGGATTTTTTTGCAAAAACAGCTTGACAATTTATGCAGTTTGTGCTATACTAACCAATACAGGGACGATTTTTTGTATCGTTTCCTCAACTACACCCCCCCTAAAATGGGGAGGGTCTGAAACAGTGGCAGTCATGTCGGGCTCCTTCTATCCGCAACTACACCCCCTAAAATGGGGAAGGCGTTTTTGATGCACGGAAACAACGGAAGACAAAAAAACACCGTCTGTCTTTTGGAGACAGGCGGCTTTTTTGTGCCAAAATATTCATCTTCTTGTGTTTTATTCTTGTACTTCTAATGCAAACTTCTGATACTTCTTGTGCAAACAAAAGAAACCGTCCGCCTTTTCAGACAAAAAAATGCCCCGTGCAGTTTTTTGCACGGGGCGATTTTCAAGAATAGTATTTATTTTCAAGCGGCGGTTATACTGGAACGAGTTCCGTATCGGCGGCTTTGACGGTTTGCCATTCGTCTTTTGCCTCTGCAGTTGCTTCATTGCGGTCAAACAGCTGCTCGACCGACAGGTTTTTATAACGAGGAATACAATAGGCAAACGGCAGGCACAGCACATGGAGAAAGTCTTTGCAATAGGTGCGGTAGGTGTTCAATTTTTCAAAATAGGTCTTTGTTGCGGCATTGGGGCTTTTGACTTCTGCTTCCAGTGTTTTTTGTACCAGATAGTGATACAATCCAAAATAAGAGTCCACAGCACGAATGCTGTCTATGTATTGGTCAACATCCCGCACAACGCCCAAATGGGCAACGGTGTTGCGGAAGAATCGGATAGCAGTTCCATCTGCCTTTTCTAAATTTTCTCTGGTCTTACAGTTCCATTTGACACTTTGCAGGTGGCGGTTTTTTGCCGCTGCTGCTTTTTCGTATACGGTTCGCACATCCTTCTTTCGCTTCTTTTCATCCATTTCATAGTCTAAAATGGCTTCTGTTAAAACGGTATACCGCTTATTCAGATGGATCGTTTGCTCAAATTTTTGGCTGTACAGCTGTGCATCTCGTTCCAGACAGTGGAAGCCAATGACATAGCGTGCATTGATATTGACCAGATTCTTGACCAAAAGGTACAGCACCGTCAAGTACAGGCTGATGATGGCTTTATATTTTTCCTTGTCCCGTCTTTCCTGCGGGGTGGCTTTTTGGTCGGATTGCTTGACATCCTGAAATTGGTCATAATTCATATGGGTAAGAATATCACATAAAAAGTCAATTTTCTCTTCTGTGGCGGCACTTGTTCTTTTCCCGCCGCAGGTTTCATAATAGCGGTCAATCTGGTTTTTCCCCAGCTGTCCTTGCTTCTTTTGATTTTTTGCAATGCGGTGCAGTACAAACTTCACAACGGCTTCATTTTGTGCAAGCTTGTGCAGCTTGTCCGGTTTTCCGTAGCGAATCAGATAGTGAAAACGCGTGTTGGAGATGACATTGCTGGCAATGAAGTTTCTCATGCCGTGCTGTCCTTTTTTCAGTAAGTTCCCATTTTCATCTTTGAAAAACCGTTTTGCCATCGCCTGCAGTTCTTCTTCCGTCTTGTTCGTCCCCAAAATCTGTACCGCATCGATCATCATGACTTCTTTTGCATCGGAAACCGGCTTGCCCATTCTTGCAAAGCTTTTCAGCTGGGTAATCTCCGCACAGAGCCGCTGACTCTGCGAGAAAAATGCATAATCTTCTACAAAGGCGGTCTGTAATTCCAGTTGTTCCATGGTTTCTAAGAAACTGCGGATGTTGTCAAATTTATTGATGAGTGTGGTCAGTAAGTCATTGATTTCCTTGCCATCCAGAAACATGGTCAGAACGTACATCAGTTTTGTGAAACAGGTCACTTCTTCTGCCGGCTTGAGAATTGGCGGCAATTGTACGTCTATTGGCTTATTTTTATAGGAATATGCATCCACCTGGCTGCCTTTAAAGTCCTTGATCTTCAATAGCTTATCCCCATACATCTTCCAAAGACGTTCTGCTTCGTGCAGATAAATGGTTTCTTTTCCCTCTTCTGTGAGGGCAGCTCTCAGGCTGCTGGCAAGCTGTTCCGCTGCTTTTTTTCCTTTTTCCGATTCATAAGCATGTACCAGAACAAAATCCATCATCTTATACAATTTGCTGCGAATGGAATCATAAACTGCATGATTTTCCTTGATATCCGACAATTCCCGTCGTTCCAGTAATATTTCCCGAAGGGTTTTGATGCAGAAACCGAGATTTTTGTATTCTTTGGTGATAACAAACCGGAAATAGGATTCTGCCATTGTTTTCACAGGAATGTCAAGCAGTTCTGCCAGAAAGTTCAAGTTGGGGGCATTGGTCTTTGTAAAGTTGTTTGTGAGTTCGGTTACTATATCATTATAATTGATGTCCATGGTTTCCTGATACTCCGGCAAAAGGATATCTTCCAACTTGTACAGCCAGGTGCGGGTAATTCCCGTTCCTTTTTCCTCACTATGCGTGACCCACTGCCGCAAGCTTCCGATGAGCGTCAGAAGATGATAGATTTCCTCATCCGATTTTTCAAATTCTTTTTTCCCATTTTGATAGAAAAAGGCTTTTCCGAAATAACCGATTCTTTTGTTATCCACGAAGGCGAGAAAATCATCTCCCTGCCGTCTTACTTTTTGAATCAAATCTAATTTGTTTCCAAATTGTTCAGGGTGTTTTTCTGGCTCGATGAAAGTATCATAAGAATTTCTTGTGGTGAGGAATCCCAAAAAGTCATGAGCATTTCCCGACACATTATCCAAAGCAAAGACGGCGTTGGTGGTGTATTCCGCCAGAATTTTTTCAATGTCGAGAATATTGTAAATCAGCCGGATGTGAATATCATCGTCAAAGGTTGTCCCAAAATACCGCTGTTCCAGCGTGCCTTTCAGCCCAAGCAGATCGCATTTGCATGCGGTTTTCTGCTCTTTTTCTTTTTGGTAAAGCGGATTGCTGAGGCAAACCTCCTTTGGAATTTGGATTCTGCCGTTGAGAATCTGAATCGCATTTGCTTCCCTGGCAGAGGAAACGCTGTTGAAATGTTGACCCTTTGTATGGATCTGTAACTGTGCAGAAAATGCTGCTGCTTCTGGTTTGGGCAGGGTGGTAATGGTGCCGTCTGCTGCAATTTTCTTTTCAAGAACGGCAGTATTTCCCTTGCCGAATGCAGTCAGATAAAGATCCGAGCCGACTTGAAAAGCCGACTTGACCCCCACGGCTTTGACAAGTGATTTTCTTGTTTTTGGGTCAGATGTCTGCCATTGTTGCAGTTCCGCTTGCTTTTTTTCTTCTTGTGCCTTCTGCTTTTCCATTTCTGCTTTTTCCTCCTCCTGCTGTTTTCGTGTTTCCTCCATCTTCTCCCACTTTTGTTTTTGCTGTTGCTTCAAGGCTTCTCGTTTTGCTCTTGCATTGTTTTTTTTCATGGTGACACTCCTTTCGGATACAAAGCGAATTTTAAATTTTTATGTCTATAAATCCGCCTTTTTCAAACAATCCTCCATGTGCTTTTCGAAGGTATCTCGTTTTCCTGAAATACTGCTTGCATTTTTTTTATCAATAAATTGCTGATAAACAATATTTTCCAAAGGAAATCCACATGCTCGATTGTATTCTGCTTTCTGTTCTTCTGGATGAAAAGCCTGTATCCGCTTGAGTGGAATGCATCGACTGTCATAAATGTTCGTAACGAATTGCTGCAAATAAAAATTCAGAAAATCCAGATTGCAAACTGCCGTATACA
>JAEDGE010000146.1 GCA_016297675.1 Oscillospiraceae bacterium | reverse complement strand
TCCCATGCGATGGACGAAGTGCCGGAACAGCCGAAAAAGCGACCAGTTGTCTCCCATGCGATGGACGAAATACCAGAGCAACCGGAAAAGCGACCGATTGTCTCTCATGCAAGAGAAGAAGAACCGGAACAACCGCAACTGGAGTCCGCAGCATTTTATGAACGATTGTTCCATGATTTTCCGGAACAGCCGGAAGCAGCAGCACCTACCGCAGAAGAGATTGCACAGCAGCAGCGAAAGGAGGCAGTGATTGCCTCTGTGAAAGGTGCCGTTTCTGCAGCAGAGCAAAATCCTTCTTCCAAAAAACAAATCAGTAAGCGAGCCTATTTGCAGCAGAAAGCGGAGCGTCTGGCGATGACCATCGGAGTCAGTGTGATAGGCGGCATGGTATTGGTATTGGCAGCTGTGTTGCTGATTGCTCCACGTTCGACAATTTCCTATGAGGAAAATCGTGTACTGGCAGAAAGACCAGAATTTTCTCTAACCGCTTTGCTGAATGGTTCCTATACGGCTGGCTTGGCAGAATATTATAACGATACGGTTCCGTTCCGCAGTCAGTTCAAGAAAACCATCTCTTCTATGATGCAATGGACGGGAATTCAGGATGAAGAAGACACGGTCTTTTTCGGCAATGTACAGCAGGTCAAAAAGAAGGAAACAACGCCGGCTGTGACAACGACAGAAGCAGTAACCACTGCAGCAGAAGAAATGGACGGTACCACAGAAGCAACTGTGACGACTACGGTTGTGACAACAACAGAAGATCCGAATGAGGAACCAGCAGCAGAAATTGGCGATGGTATCATTCTGGATCATAAGCGTGCGATTTGTGTTTATGGCGGCAGTTTTTCTACGGGGCAGGATTATGCAGAAAGTCTGAATGCCTATCAGGAGGCACTGGGTGACGATGTACAAGTGTACTCTATGGTTGCTACGACTGCGGTTTCCTACTATCTGCCGGAGGAGTATGCCGACTATACGGCAAGTGAAACGGAAAATATTGATCACATCAACCGCTATTTGAAGGGGGTCAAGCCCGTAGATGTCTATGCGGCACTGGAGCCACATACGGCAGAAGCGATCTATGCAAGAACTGACCATCACTGGCTGCCGTTGGGGGCGTATTATGCAGCAGAGGCATTTGCAGAGGTGGCAGAGGTACCGTTTGCACCGCTGTCGGATTATGATACCGCAACGAAGGATGATTATGTTGGCTCCATGTATACCTATACAGAGAGTGCGGTTTTACTGGACAATCCAGAGGAATTTACCTATTACATTCCCAAAAATCAGTATACGACCACCTATTATAGTACCAGCTTCACCGACCCGCAGGAAGGGGATTTGCTGGTGAACATTGACGATTACGCACAGAGTATGTATTATCTGGTCTTCATGGGCGGGGATGATAAAATTACCCATGTGGAAACAGACTGTAAGAACGGCAGAACACTGGTGATTTTTAAGGACAGCTATGGCAATGCATTGGTGCCGTGTTTGACACAGTCCTTTGAAAATATCTATGTATGTGATATACGGTATTTTGATTTAAATGCGATTGATTTCTGTCAAGAAGTGGGATGTACAGATTTGCTGTTTGCCATGAATACCTACAGTGCAACAGGCAGCAATGAAAGCTATCTGGAGAGCAACCGGTTGCAATAAGCGGAAACAGAAGAAATAAAAGCAGAAGCGGCAGGGGGTGAAGGGAATCTCTTGTCGTTTTCTGCAATAGAAAAAATAGATTTGTCAGGAGAGGAGGCAACTTTTATGATTTGTAAAGAGTGCGGAGCAAAATTGCCGCCCGACCAGACGGTTTGTCCTCGATGTGGTTCCTTGCAGCCGCAGGCAGTCAGACCCGTAAAAAAACGGCAGAGAACGACATCTCGTGCGACTGGCACACAGCAGGCATCTGGACAGAAATCGCAGAAACAGACGGTATATACCTGGAGTGATAAGCTGATTCTGGGCGGAGCGGTGGGATTGACATTGTGTGCGGTGATTTGGTTTGTGGTAGTGCTGATGGGAACTGCTGGCAGTTCCAAAGCAGAGGATGCCGCAGGCAGTGCGACATCACAGACTGCCTCCATATCTGTGGAGAGGACAACTGGTATGTACGGCAACTGCACAAGAGATCAGATTTCGGACATTGTGCAGATATTGTGTCAAGAATAAAAAGAAAAGAATGAGGAAAAGATACGATGAAAGCATTACAAGTGCCATTTGACAGTGCGTGGATTTTGAAGAACCGCAGAAAAATCAAAAAGGAATTACTGGCAGACGGGACACCGAGAATCGAGAAAAAGATTGCCGTACTTGGCGGTTCTACGACAAATGATATTGTTTCGATTCTGGAGCTGTTTTTGCTGGACAACGGCATACAGCCGACTTTTTACCAGTCGGAATATGCCCGCTACTGGCAGGATGCCATGTTTGAAAATCCGGAACTGGAAACATTTGCACCGGATTTGATTTTCATTCACACCAGCAGCCGGAATATTACAGAATTTCCGCAGGATGTCTATTGTCCGGCAGCAGAAGTGGATGCCGCATTGGAACGGCAGTACACCCACTTTACACAGATGTGGGAGCGTCTGGAGCAGGTATATCATTGCCCGATTATTCAGAACAATTTTGAATTGCCATCCTATCGTCTGCTTGGCAATCGGGATGCCTCGGATGTACATGGAAAGGTGAATTTTATCACCCGTTTGAACTGCAAGTTCTATGAATATGCCAATACGCATACTGCATTTTATATTCATGATATCAACTATCTGTCTGCCAGCTACGGCTTGGATGCATGGTTGGAACCGTCTTATTGGTATTTGTATAAATATGCACTCTGTGTGCCGGCAATTCCGGACTTTGCTTACAGCCTGACCAGAATCATCCGTTCGATTTACGGCAAAAACAAGAAGGTGCTGGCACTGGATTTGGACAATACGCTCTGGGGCGGTGTCATCGGCGATGATGGGCAGGAAGGCATTGAAATCGGTCACGAAACCTCTATGGGACAGGCATATGAAGAATTACAGTGTTATTTGAAGCAGCAGAAGAACATCGGGGTACTATTGACGGTCTGCTCGAAGAATGAGCCGGAAAATGCCTTGCTGGGCTTGCAGCATCCAAGCAGTGTGTTAAAGCCGGCGGATTTTGTAGTCATCAAGGCGAACTGGGAGCCGAAAGACCGCAATCTGCTGGAAACTGCATCGGAATTGAATCTGCTGCCGGAGAGTATGGTCTTTGTGGATGACAATCCAGCAGAACGTGCCATTGTATCCGCACAGATACCGGGCGTTGCGGTGCCGGAGTTTGACTGTGTGGAAGCTTGTCTGCGGCAGTTAGATCGGGCAGGTTATTTTGAAGTGACGACGCTTTCCAGCGACGATGCAAAGCGAAATGCGATGTATCAGGCGAATGCCCAGCGGGCAGAGATGCAGAAGACGTTTGCAGATTATACAGAGTATTTGAAGAGTCTGGAGATGCAGGGAACGATTCGGGACTTTGAGCCGATTTATTTACAGCGGATTGTGCAGTTGACGAACAAGAGCAACCAGTTTAATCTGACAACGAAACGCTATACACAAAGTGAGATGGAAGCGGTTGCAGCGTCTGACCAGTATATTCGTCTTTATGGGCGGTTAGAGGACAAGTTTGGAGATAATGGCATTGTTTCGGTTGTGATTGGGGAAAAGGCAGCAGATACCCTGCATATTGACCTGTGGCTAATGAGCTGTCGGGTACTGAAACGGGATATGGAATTTGCGATGCTGGATGAGTTGGTGCAGCAGTGCCGGCAGCAGGGCATGAAAAAGATTGTGGGGTACTATTACAAGACCGCTAAGAATGCAATGGTAAAAGAGTTGTATGGCACATTTGGCTTTACCAAAACGAAAGACATGGAAAATGGCGATAGCGTATGGGAACTGAATGTGGCTGACTATACAGAGAAAAATCATGTAATTACAGTAAATCAAAAGGAGTGTGCAGGACAATGACACATGCAGAGGTAATGGAACGGTTGACGGGTGTATTTCGGGATGTATTCGATGATGACAGCATTGTGATTACGGATCAGACTACGGCAAACGATATCGAGGACTGGGACAGTCTGGAGCATATCAATCTGATTGAGGCAGTGGAGCAGGCGTTTCACATGCAGTTCCAGATGAAAGAGGTTTCCGGCATGAAGAATGTGGGGGAAATGGCAGAGATTGTAGCAAGCCGTGCGTCGGAAAAGCCGAAGAAAAAGGGCTTTTTCCGGAGATAACTTCCTTTTCTTTTTGCTGAAAAAAGAAAAGGAAGCAAAAGAAAAAAGAGTTCGCCATTCGGCGGATTTTTGTGATGCGATGTAGAAAGGACGTGCTGCGGTACGTCCTTTTTGTTGCAAGAAAAATGCAAGCATTTTGCAAGAGAAAATGATGCTTTACTTTTTGGAGGAAATATGGTATAATATAAGTGTCCTTGAAGGAAAAAACGATATTTTGTTTGGGAGGAAATGAAAGATGGCAAAAATTGCATTATTGATTAATGAGAAGCCAGATAAATCGGATAAGGATTTACAATGTTTTTCTTATAAAGGGGAAGGAAGTCCAATAGAAAATGTAACGGTAGAAATGATGAAAAATAAAATATATATTGAAATAACGAAATATGTTAAGGCTGATAGTTATGAAGATGCAATTGG